>JBEHWP010000277.1:0-7818 GCA_040217665.1 Vulcanimicrobiota bacterium | reverse complement strand
ATCAAGTGAATTGTTGCAAAAATCCGGTTATCTTAATGTTAAATGTAAATACGGAGACGGTTATGAAGGATGGCCTGAATATGCTCCTTTTGACGGTATTATAATAACTGCGGCACCTCCCAGATTACCTGTTAATCTTTTTGAACAACTTAAGGTTGGTGGTAAGATGATAGTTCCTGTAGGAGGCGGATGGCATCAGGAACTTAAAAGTATAACTAAAAAACCTGAAGGTCTATATACGGAATTTTTACTCGATGTCCGTTTTGTTCCTATGATAGGTGAGATAGAAAGGCAGATATGAACATGGATGAACATGATAAAAATAAGCTGGCAGGAAGGTATTATCTTGTACAAAAAATAGGTAAAGGAGGTATGGGGGAAGTATTTAAAGCAAAAGATCTTCTTGAAAACAGAATAGTTGCAGTAAAACTTCTTCATCCCCATCTGCAGTTCGGTAAATATATATCACGATTTAAAAGAGAAGCCGAGTATCTTTCCAAATTATCCCACCCGAATATAGTTAAATTTTACTCTCTTGAACAGGATGAAAAAAATATTTTTCTGGTTATGGAATATATTGTAGGAAGAAAAATAAGAACCTATATAAAACTTTCTCCCGCACCTGTGGAAGATGTGCTGAAATGTGCAATTCAAATATGTGATTCCCTTGATTATGCCCATTCTATGAATATGATACACAGGGATATAAAACCTGAGAATATTCTTATTGATTCGGATATGAATATAAAAATACTGGATTTCGGTATAGCAAAAGGTATGCCGAAGGAAACGAAATTAACAGAACCGGGAACACTCATAGGAACAGTACAGTATCTGGCTCCGGAATATATACAGGGAGAACAGCTGACCAGTGTTTCAGATCTATATTCCCTCGGTGTAACTTTATATGAACTTCTTACGGAACAACTGCCTTTTTCCGAAAGTAAATCCAATGAGGTTTTTTTCCCCCAGTTATTCGAAACAACTGTTCCTCCGACAAAGGTTAATAAAAATATACCTCCTGAACTGGAAATGACCCTTATTAAATTACTTGATAAAAACCCTGCCAGAAGATTTGAAAGTGCAAAAAAGCTTAAAGAGCGACTCAAGGTTATTCTTATGAGCCACAGTCTGAAGGAAAATCGTCAGGAATAGTTATTTACTAAAAATTCTAAAATTTGATTCCGAAACCCATTTTTAATTTCTTCTCTTCAAGAACATCATCTACTCCGAAAACAAGTTCAAAGTTATCCTGAATTTTATAACGGCCTTTTACATCTATAAAAGCATTTCTCTCACTGAAATCAAATACATCCATAGAAAGAGTCGTTTTATCTCCTACTTTGTAGTCCAATCCTGCGCCGAGAGAAGATTTGACTATTCCTCCTCTGAATGTCAGATCTGGTGTTATTATTTTTCCGAGTTGTGCGTTTACAGTACTTCTTTCCGAATTTACATCTGCCACACCGAGGGTTAAAAATTTGTCTCTTTTCTTGTTACTATCGGATAAAAATAGATTTGCATTGAGGTCTCCATAGAAATTATCATTACTTCTTGTTATTATCACTTCATATTCTGCTTTTATCTCTGTTTCATCGTGTTTTTCTTCCTGTACATAACCGAGCATGCCGGTCAGGGTTCCATCCAGCCTGGCCATAGCTTTTCTGATAGAGGAAGTTATTTGTTTTATGTCATTCTGATACATGGAGCCTTTTTCAGAAAAGGCCAGCAGTTCCTGTGCTCCTTCTTCTGTAAACATACAGCTTTCCCTGAGAGAAAGGAGAACCATTCTGATTTTCGGAGGAATACCTTTTTCCGGGTCGAGGTTTGCCGTGATTTTATCTACTATCATGCAGAGATCGTCTGATGCTTTCTTCAGTTCTGCTATTATTACAGATATATCCTCTCCGAATCTATTTACTTCTTTGTCTGTATGACTGACATTATAAGATACCCCTTTGAGGAAAATTTTGATATTATTTCTTATTCCTCTTGCCATAACAGACATATCTGATGTTAAAGCATAGAGGCTGTTCTGCAGATTTTCAGAAAACAGGTTTATACTGTCTTCAGATGCAAGAATAGTTTTATTCAGATTTTCTGTACCATTTTTTATATTGATTACTTTGTTTTTTACCTCTCTTTTGAATTTTTCGTCTGAGATTATCTTATTAATTTTTTCAGTTTTTCCCTTTATGCCAGTTATATTTTTATTGAAAGCAACCAGTCTTATTTTGAGTACTCTGAAATTGTCTGCCATACTGAGAAGAGTAACACCTTCTATTTCCATTTCCGGTTTAATCATCGATGATGCAGAAGGATCGGGGTCTATAGCAACCCATTTATCGCCTATAAGTCCACTCTGTATGGTAAAAATACTGTTCTGAGGTATTTCCTGACCTTCATCGATTTTCAGGGTTACTTTTGCCTTCTGCGTTTTACAGGAAAATTCTATGGCACCTACTTCTCCTACTGCGACACCTTTCAGTTTTATAATCGATTTGTCTCTCAATCCGTTTATATTATCCCACATTACATAGATTTTATATCTCTCAGGTTCGGGGGGAGATATAAGTTTACTTACAAAAACTATATAGTAAACGGTAAGAAATAAAGTGATAGATATAATTCCTATTTTTGCTTCTTTGCTTAATCCCATAATTTTTTCCCACCATTGCTTTCGTGACGCGTAACGCGTGACATGAGGAAAACGTTTATTAAATGCTTATGCTCATGTCTGTAAATTATTTTTCTTTAAGTTTTTCTATATAATCCTGTGCTTTTTCAATCCATGGATTATCAGTATCTTTTTTGTGTTTTTCTATATAAATATTGAAATTTTTCAATGCTTTTTCTTTATCTTTTAAATAATAAAATGTAACACCCAGGTCATAATAAACTTCCAAGTAAGAAGGGTTTATTTTTAATAATTCATTGAATTGCTCTATAGCTTTATTATATTCTCCTTTTTCGTGGTAATTCAGAGCCAGATTATAATGAGAATCACAATGAGACGGATTTATTTCTATGGCTTTCAGATAGCATTTATTTGAGTTTTCAATATCTCCTGACCTGTAGTATACATTACCCATATTATAAAAGGTATTCAGATTATCCGGTTCAATTTCTACGGCTTTTTTATAGTATTCCAGTGCTTTTTCATAATTTTCTTTATCTTTATAGATATTTCCGAGATTATAATAGGATTGAAATTTACCGGGATTAAGAGCGATTGCTTTCTGAAAATTTTTTATGGCAAGGTTCAGTTTGCTCTGGCTATGATATATAAGACCGAGGTAAAAATAATTCATATTGTCATCAGGTCTGTGTCTTGTTGCAAGAATATAATATTTCGCAGATTCATCGTATTTTTGCAAATTATAATAGATATTGGCTATGACACAGAGAGCAGAATAATAAGTTTCACTGTCTTTTTTATTTTTTTTAAGAGTTTTTTTTAATTCTTCTATTGCTTTTTTATACTCTTTTTCGTTGAAATAGGATATTCCTTTTATTATCCCGCTATCTTTTATATGTGCTGTTAAATCGGGATCTAGATGAGTTTCTACCTGATTTATGTTTGCCTCTGCAGTTTTTTCCGGAGAAGGTGTGGATACAGGCTGATTGTTTTTTATTTCCTTTTTACATCCGAAAAATAAAAGTGAGAATAAAGCTAACAAAATCAGTAATTTTTTAATAATTTTTTTCCCCTCCAGGCCTTTGTTAAAGAATTTTATCAGGAGTCTGACAGGTTCTGTGTAAACGTATCAGGAAAAACGTACCGGACTTTTACACTGAATTTATGAAAAACTCTATTTTTCTTTAGATTCTTCAAAAACCATTTTTCTGGCAAGTTTTTCGAAAATATCCTGACTTGTCCATGGTTCAACTGGATGATTCTTGAAAAATTCAATCAGGGCAGATCTGAGTATTTCTTCTTTTGTTTTTTTACTTGTAGCAGAATATTTATCCAGGGCTTTTACTAATTCAGGCGGAAGATAAAATTCTATTTTGTTTTTTTTATCCATTTCTCAAAACTGTCTCCTCTTCTTAGATTTCATTATTATATCATGTAGGTTCATTAAGTCAAGATTATGTGGAATTTGTGAGTGAAACTGCGACCCTGACAGGTATGACCGGAGTGAGCATAACCAGATATGAAATTTGTAATAAAAGTTTTCCTCCCGTGACGCATTACGCGTCACGAATAATAGTGGACTATTTACCGCTGTTAAAATTAAGTAAATATTTCAATAATACAAGTATGACAGTTGTACTTCCAAGGAGGAAAAAAAATATGACTGATAAGCATAGAAATAGAAATTTTTTATATTCCCGTTTCCTGAGTCTTTTCATATAATAATTGCTTTTCGAAAGAGTTAAGAGAAATTCATCCGGTGAATTATAAGATGCAAATTTTAATTGTTTTTTCTCCGGATGTAGATCTGCTGCACAGTTATGGCAGTAATGATTGCTTATTAAATTTTTTTTCCTGCAGAGAGGACATTTTATTTCCATTTTTTTCTCCTTTATAGAGTTATGGCATTTAATCTGCTATAATATTAAATTATAACAGCAATACATCAAAAAAAATTGAAAGGAGCAACATATTATGAGTAAAAAGTTCTCAATAATCGTATTAATTATATTTTTGCTTTCATCTAACATTTTCGCAGAAGAAGTAAAATCTCCTGCAGAGTTATTCACTAAAATGCAAAAAGCCTATAAAGCCATTAACAGTTACAGTTATATAAATGAGCAGGGAGAATATGATACCTTTAACAAGGAATATCAGAAAGAGACCGCTAAAAACTACGATGATTATAATTCTAAATACGGTGATGGCAAAAACACTAAAGTTTCAGATAAACCTGAATATAAAAGAGGCAACTACGAAGTAAAATTCTGCAAACCTTATTCTATAAGGATGAAGATTATATCTTCCGACTATACACCTTCTGTATTAAATAATGCTGAATTTATATACAGACCTGGCAGTGACCCGAAGAATTTCATTGTTAAAATAATGGGACTGGGGTTTATTCCCCTGGAATTTCAAAGAGATGTACAGAAAGAGAATACAGGAGATTTTCTGGTAATGAACTGGACTGTTGATTTGCTTCAACTGGATTATTTTTTTAAGAATGGCTCATCTGCTTTATTGCAGGAAAAAAATAAGATTAATAACAGGGACACATATATTCTGGAGTTTAAATTTGCAAAAGATGTTAAACCATCTGTTCCTAAATATAATCACAGCGATATACCGTCACAGGTTAAATTTAAGATAGATTATACACTCGGGAGCCTTGAAAGGGTAAAATATTCTTCCGTAAAATACTGGGTAGATAAAAAGGATTTAATAATTATAAAAAGAGAAGAATATATAGGCGGTAAATTACATTCCACAAGGCTTTTTAAAAATATAAGCCTTAACAGTGTAAAGAAAAGCGATATCTAGTAGGGAAAAGTGAAAAGTGAATCGTAATTAATGTATTATTTTATTCACTTTTCACTTATTTACTTCCAAGGATTACTTTGACTTCATGAGACTCACTTATGAGACGTATAACCATAAGATTGATTGTTTCTCCTCCTGTATTCATTATTTGCTGCAGATCTTCTTCTTCTTCAATTTCCTTTTTATCGGCAGAAGTGATGAGATCGAACTTTTTTATACCGGATTTTGCAGCGGCACTGTTTTCTGTAATGTCTTTTATTATGAGCCCTTTTTCCGATGAATAAATAGGTTTCATTATGTCAGGAACACTATCGATATCCCATCCCATTGACGGTTCCTTTTTGATACTGAATATGATAGGTACAGGTTTTCTTCTTACAAATACTATATTAATTTCATCTCCAATATGTTTGTTCTCCAGCATGTCTTTAACCTGACCTTCTTCTTCCACTTCCACTCCATCGAATTTTATTATAACATCACCTGTCTGAAATCCTGCTGCCTGTGCAGGACTGTTTGGTATAACCTTTCCTACATGAAGACCTTTGGTAACACCATAAAATTCTTTCAGATAGTCAGGCATTTGAATAATAAGCATACCAAGCCATGGTTTACCTGATTTTGCAGGATTATAACTTAAATCCTGTCCTATTTCTTTCATAGAGAGGCTGAAGAATTTATCCAGGGGCTGTAAAAAACCTGTTCTGGAGGAAATTATTTTCCTGTTTTTACCTATTAAATACATGCCTGGAAACTGTCTTTCTATTTTATAAAGACCATGTATGGTTTTATCCTTATCCAGTATGACAGGAAAATTTATATTTTGTTCTTTTGTATATAAAGTTAAAGCATTATAGCACTCTTCATTTGCAGTAATTATAATAATATTTAAAAAAGCACCGGGGAAATCTGATTTTAATTTGTTCATAGACATTATTTCTCTCTTACCCGGCTCATCGAGGTATTTTATGAAATAAATGAACAGGTTGGTTTGACTGTAATTTTCAAGGGTTACCTCTTTCCCATTTTGATCTACAGATTTAAAGTCAGGAGCAATTTCTCCTTTTTCCAGTGAAGCCATTGAAGGGAGCACGGAAAAGAGAAACAGTAACAGAATAAGAATAAATTTTTTCATAGTGTAAACCTCTCTGTATTGTGATCGTAACGCGTAACGCGTGACGCGTGACGCGTGTCAGCGTCACGATATATATAAATTCTCTTCCATGTTATATAATCCTTTTATGTTACATAATCCTTTTATATGAGAATAATAGAAATTGCATGGTAATTTCGGCTCCCGCCATGACTGTTAGTGTGTATTTCATAACAAATTACAGGCATCCCTCACGTCACGCGTTACGCGTTACCCGTCACGAAACATTTGTTATGGAACTGACCAGAATAGTATTGTTTTTTACCTGTTCCGGTGTTAAAATTATATATATAGGGAAAGGATTGATGTTTTTATGTATATAAAGAAATTTTTATTGTTTCTCTTAATTTTTTCTCTGACTAATTCCATAGTCTTTTCACAGGACATATCAGAATTTGTCGGTGAGATAAAATTTGTGAATGAAAACGGAGGATATTATGCCTTCATATCAGCAGGAAAACGTTACAACCTTGTCAATTTACCGAAACAGCAGGGACAGGTAAAGGAAGGTAAATATAAAATAACAGGATTATCATCTATAAATGATCCTTTTTATACAGGTCTTATTCCTTTTCAGGTTACCCGTATGGAGTTTTTAGGACCTTCTCAGACAGGGCCGAACGGAGAACTACAGTTAACCGGTAATGTCTTTTTCTATAATTATGGCGGTGTATCTACCTATCTGCTTGAAGTATCAGGAGCAAATAATACTAAAACTTATTATTCTCTTACAGGTATAGCACCGGGGCAGATTGCAGAAGGTAAGTACACCGTTAAAGGCTATGCAGATACCTCACAGAGTGGCAGTGCTATGGCTACTCCTCTTAAAATAACTAAAATAGAACCTGCAACAGCTGCAAATACTGCAGTACAGCAGAACACAACCGGGCAGAATAATCAGAATCAGGAAAAGCAGTATATGGGAATGATAATGTTCAGACCCATAGGTTCTGTGGGCGGCATCGGTTATTATATGTTACAGACACAGGATAACCAGCAATTTGCTCTGATTGATCTGGGACAGGAAGAAGGTAAGGTTAAACCGGGCTATTACAATGTAACAGGTACTGTTACAACTGATGCCCCCAATCCTTATAATATAAATATACCATTTATGCATATTTCAAATATAAATCTTATATCTGAAATACCAGGTATGAGTGATAATACAAATATGTTTTTTCAGCAGGACGACGGAGAAGAA
>JBEHWP010000276.1:0-7839 GCA_040217665.1 Vulcanimicrobiota bacterium | reverse complement strand
CTAAGGCAAATAAGTAAATCCACCGTAAATATTACCGACCTTGAAATAAAAGCAGAAGATAATGCTGGTTTGCAATTTTCCAATACTACACTTACAGGTGGGCCGCAAAACTGGATTACCTCTAACGGCCCGGCACTTTTCTCCTGGCAGGGAGAACAACCGCTTACAACCGGGCTAACATATAATTTATATATAAACTATACCAGTATACCAACTGTATTTCCTTCGAAAATACATATCATTGTAACGGGAGGAACAAACCATTCACAGGTTGGTTATATTGATGTACCTGTTTATAGCCCGCCAGTAGAGGTGGTAAAACCAGATAAATAGCACCGAAATTAAAAAAATATATACCTCATTGGGGGCGGGATATCTCTTGTCTCCATCCAATATAATAATAAAATTCTTCTCCCTGGAGAAAAGAAATTCGTTCTGAAAATCTACAAGTAAATATGATAGGTCCGGAAGAAAAAATTATCAATAAGAGGGTTATTTGTTTTCGCAACAGGAAGACCACTGAAATTCCATGTGTATTATCTATACAAAGGAGTATAAAAATATTTTTAAATAAAATATTGCAGTATGCTTCAAAGAAAAAATAAGTTATAATAAAGAACATCGGAAGGAATAAAATAATCGGCAAGAAAACATAATAAGATTGTTAGGTCAAGAAAACTCAACAATAAAATATTGGTGAGATCTTTGTTTACAACAATAATCTAAGTGTCGATAGTATAGCAACAATTACACAATGAATATCGGAGGTGGGATATAATTTTTCCGGATAAAAAATATGTCTGAAATCAGAAAAATTTTAATAAGAGGTGAAAAAAATGTTAGTAAAGTATAATTTTATTTTTATTTTTATTTTTATCATTTTTCTATCAGGGTGCGGCAGTGATACAACAACAACAATTACCTATACTCCGACGCCTACACGCACTGTAACTCCTACATCAACTCCGGTTCCGGTAACTCCTACCGTAACTCCGACATTACAACCGACTTCAACACCAACACCTGACCCGAACACAAATCTTACAGATCAATTCAATTTGCTCAGTGCTGTTTTTACCTATAACTCTTCCGTAGTTAAAGGAGAAGAGAAAAAATTTACTGCAAAGAACGGCTATTCAGGAGGAACACTTACCATTCAATTAAGACAGATAAACACTTCTACTAAAAATATTACCGACTTTGAAATAAAGGCAGCAGATAATCCTGGTTTACAATTTTATAATACTACAGTTGCAGGGGGACCGGAAAAATGGATTGCTTCTAACGGCGAAGGAGTTTTCTCCTGGCAGGGAGAGCAACCGCTTACACCCGGCACTACATTTAATTTTTATATATACTACAGTAACGAAACAGTTGTATTCCCATCCAAAATACACGTTATTGTAACGGGTGGAACAAACCATGCAGCAATTGGTTATGTTGATATACCTGTTCTTGCCCCACCGGTTCCGACTGCGATCCCACTGGGTAAATAATAAACTATCTCATAAGGGGCGGGGCAAACCTGCCCCTGACATATTACAGTATAATACTATAAATCAGCTATAATTGGAGGAAAAAACAATTGAAAATCATCAAAACAATTATTTTACTGATATTATTACTTTATTTACCGGTTTTCGGACAGGATATTTCTTCTATAAATAAACCCTTAAAGGAAGAACTGGAAAAAATATTCGATGAAGATCAAAAATACAGGCTCATGATTGATTCATTTATGAGTAAATACGGAAATTCTTCACCTGAGATGAAAGAATTAATTGAAAAGATGAATGAAGTTGATGAAAAAAACCTGAAAAGAGTTATAGAAATTATAAATGAATACGGATGGCCGGGAATAAGCCTTGCAGGTGAGAAAGGTAATACTGCAGTATGGCTTGTTATTCAGCATGGAGACAGACACCCTGATATTCAGAAAAAATACCTTCCCCTTTTAATAGAATCTGCCCAAAAAGGGGAATCCAGAAAAAGTGATGCAGCCTATTTAACAGATCGAGTAAGGGTAAACCACGGAGAAAAACAACTCTATGGAAGTCAGATGATTTTAAATGAAAAAACAGGGAAATATGAGCCGAAGCCAATAGAAGATGAAGAAAATGTGGACAAAAGAAGAGCAGAAGTTGGCTTGCCTCCTCTTTCAGACTATTTGAAATTATTTGAAAACATGGTTATTGCCGATAATAAACAGGATGAACTTTTGCGAAAAGGCCGTATCGGTATAATGGTTTCAGAATTAACAGATGAAATAAGGACGAAAAGCGGTTTAACTAAAGGAGTCTATGTTAAAGATGTTTTCGCAGATACATCGGCAATGGAAGGAGGAATAAAAAAAGAAGATATTATCCTTGAAATAAATGGAACAGATGTTATTAATGTACCACAGTTTTTAAGCCTTGCAGGCACATATCGTGCAGGAGAAGAATTAAATCTCTCACTGTGGAGAAACGGCGAAAAAACAACAAAAAAAATTACTTTAAAGCCTTTTCCGGAGGAAAGTCATCCTGATTTTGATATTCTCTATAGTTCTGTTCCTGTTGATGAAACAACGACTCTGAGAACAATCATAACAAAACCGAAAACAGGTACAAAGCACCCTGCCGTTCTCCTGATACAGGGTCTATCCTGTGTATCTGTAGATTATCCTTTCGACAATACTGTTCCCTATCAGAACCCATATAAATCAATCCTTTATTCCCTGACAGAAAAAGGTTTTGTTACAATGAGAGTTGAGAAAAGCGGCCTTGGAGACAGTACAGGCACTCCTGCGAAAGACATTGATTTTAACAGAGAAGTCCTGGGATTTCAGAAAGCACTTGAAGTATTGAAATCTTATGATTTCGTAGATAAAGATAAAATATTTATTTTCGGCCACAGTATGGGAGGAGTAATGGCTCCCGTCATTGCAGATAATATTCCGGTGAAAGGAATTATAGTGTTCGGAACAATAGGAAGACCCATGGTGGAATATGAACTTGAAAATGATTTCAGGCAGCATTTGCTAAATGGTGAAGATTTTGTAGATCTGGAAAAAGAAATGAGAAAAAAAGAAGCTTTTCTCTATCATTTTTATATAGAAAAACTTACGCCCCGGGAAATAATAGAAAAATATCCTGACTGCAACGGTTACTTTGATGATGAAGAACATATGTACGGACGTCATTACAAATTCCTTCAGCAATTATATGATCTCAATCTCTCGGAAACATGGAAAAATGTTAATACAGATGTTCTGGCCATATGGGGTAAATCGGATTTTGTTTCTGATTCAGGAGATCATAAGTTAATAGCCGATACCGTAAACAGATACAATAATGGGAAAGGAACATTTATGGAAATGGAACATATTGACCATTATTTTTTGAATGTTTCTTCTATGAGTGACAGTTATAAAAATATAACTGAGAAAAAAAACGAGCTTCAATTCAATCCTGTAATTATAGAAAAAATATACGATTGGATGAAACATATTATAGAAAAGAACAGTCATGTATGAAAATATTAATAATAGGAGATTGTATCTTTTAAGGACTGTTGCATGGGAAAGAGAAATCAACATTGATTACAAGTCGAATTATAAAAAATCTCCCGGAAAAGATATGCTCTGACATGAGAAGCATACAAACAAGGCAACCAAAACCTTTTTAGGCTCTACGGGTGCAAATCCCACCCTTGCCGGGGCGAGCAAACTTCTGCTTCTCAGACTTGCATATCTTTCCCGGGAGAAATATTTTTCACTTCTTCACATAATATTCACAGCTTCTTCATAATTTCTTCACAAGGTTATGGTATAATTATTTCACTTTATACTGAGGAGGTCTGTATTATGAGTATGGAATCTGCAAAGGCATTTGTAGAAAGAATGAAAATAGATGAAACGTTTGCAAAGGAAGTAGAGGAATGTAAAGATGCAGAAATGAGGATGTCATATGTAAAGAAGGCAGGTTTTGATTTTACGGAAGAAGAAATAAAATGTCAATTAGTTGAGTTAAATGATGATGGGTTAAAAGGTGTAGCAGGCGGAGGTATTGCTTATGACTGTTTTGTAAAGCATTTGCCTCAATGTGTATAAATTAAGAAATAACAGTCATTTTGACAAAATCAGGAGTGTATTGTTATTAAAAAAAATAATCTGCCCCCCCTTTTATATGTTAATATCCGAGAACTTAACGCCCTGCGGGCGAATTGTTTAAAGTTGAGGGTTGAAGGTTAAGAGTTGAATCAACCATAAACTCTAAACTCTCAACTCTCAACCATATAATAGTTTAACCGGAATGAAAATTCCTATACATTTAAATTATTTAAAAGGCCTGTAATCAGACAGATAAAAAAATATAAGTACTTCTACCGGTTTATTTTAATTCTATGAGGTAAAGATTATCTAACATTTTTTTAAATTTCTTTTCCACTCCGACTCCTATTAATAAACGTTTCCCGGAGGAATCCCAGGCAATCTTTCCGGGAATTACTCTGGTTCCAGTATATTCTGGATAGCTAGATGTATTAAAGTGGGTAATCTGTTCTTTTTTACTTCCGTCTGAGTTCATAAACCATATCTCCCCTCTGGACCAGTTCCACCATAGAGGATCATTTTCTTTTACTGTATAACCTTCTGTAGATAAATAAGCGATCTTCTGCCCATCAGGAGACACATGGGGACATTCATCAAATACATTCAGGGAATCTGTCAGTTGAAAAGTTTTTTTACTTTCCATGTCTAAAATATAAATATCTATACCGAAAACAGTCTGCCCCTGTTCCAGATTGCCACAGATAAGAAGCTTTCCATCAGGCATAAAATCATTTGATTCAAAATATTCCTGGTTTTCACCGGGTGCAAAGGTTTTAATATTTCTGATTTCAGGCAGGTTTTCTTTTATTTCAAAATCTCCTGCTCTGATAACCCATTTACCCCATTTCCCCTCATCTCCGATCCTTTCTGACCAGGATATTTTTTTCCCGTCATCTGAAAAATGAGGGTTCAGAACACCTGATATGGAAGTGAAGTCACCAATATACATTTTCGTTTTCAAGTCTGTCAGTTGATAAACCTTTTCTCCATCAGGACTCATAATCCATATATCATTATGAAAGCCTATGGCAGGGACTGCAAGGGAGCCAATATCTTCAAGAACATGTTCTTTTTTTTCCGCTTTGAAAAGAATCCATTTTCCCGAAGGGTGCCATATTGGTTCTCCCATATGCCTGCCAGGAAGTAAAGGATGATTATCTGTAAGATTTTTATCTTCACTACCATCTGATTTCATAATATGAATGTCGAAGTATCCGTCCTCTCCTCTTGAATGATAGACTATAAATTCGTTATTGCCTGGAGACCAGGCAGGACTTCCTCCATTTTCTTTTATAAGAGTAATATTTTTTACAGGGCTCTCTTTCGGATAATTTATGTTTTTCCCCTGCAGTTTTCCTTCTCTTTGAATACAACAGGTGAATAAAAAGAAAGAGAGGAAAAAAATCGATAATAAAAAGATACGCATACATTACTCCTCCAGTTCACTGAAATCAAGCAGTTTTAATAACTGGCAGTTTTAATAACTGTTTGATACTTTTATAGTTAATTATTCTCTGTGTAAACATCTAAATCCTTCTTACCAGCTCTATTTGACTGTCTTGAGGTTTTTTGTTTTTTTAAAAAAATTCATCTACCATTTTAAAGAAAAAATACATTTATTTTTATTAAATTTTTTAACACATCTTTTAGAAATGAAAAATTTGCTTAAATTATGTAAAAATCAAAATTTATGTGGTCTTATTCCAGGTATGAAACGTTCGGAAGTCTATGAACTCCCAGGTGAATCTGATGATTTTCTGGCAGGCAGGAAAAGAAAAACTTATAAAAGATCAACAATATGGGTTTACAGAAAGAATTTTCAAATTTATTTTGATTATAATGATACTGTGACTTATATTAATGTATTTTACAATATAACAGAACTGGATGATATCTTTTCTATTCCTCCAGAACTGGATTATTTAAAAGATGTATATAAAAAAATACCTTCTTCTGAAGCCTGTATTGAATTTTTACAGAAAAACAATATAAGTTTTGAAAAAAAATATGACATTTTTTTAGAAGAAGGTTGTATTGATATATTCATCAGTCCTTATTTACATATAATTTATGAAGATAACTGTAAATCACTTAATAGCATAAGACTTTTTTAAAGATTGAGGTAAAATACAAGATAGGCGACGGGAATAACATTATTTTTCACATTAAATACCTGTCCTTCAACTACAGTAGAACCGGTTCTGCCCTGTTCCGCAGCCTATTTCCAGAATTTTGCCTTCAGGCGGAATGTAGGAAAGGGTACAGAGTATGACATTTTATTGATTCTCTTTCCCGAGCAGTTTCAACGTATGGTCTATCAAATCAAGACCACCGGGATTTCCATGTCCCGGTATGACAATTTCTGCGGAAGAATATTTTTCCCTGACCTTTATAAGGCTTTTCGGCCATTCTTCCAGACTCGCATCTGCTATGTTTCCGGGAGATGTTGCATCGGCAGATTTAATCAGACAGCCTCCGAAGAGAATTTTTTCCTGCGGAATCCAGGCAACAATATTGTCTACCGTATGGCCTGCTCCCGGGTAGAATAGTTCCACACTGAGCGAACCGCAGGCAAGAGTCAGACTATCGTTAAAATAATTATCGGGAACGCTTTTCCCCGTATCTCTAAGTATTTGTACAGTTTTATCCAGAGAAAAAGCTTCTCCTTTCCTCCTCATGGCTTCTCCCAGACCGCCGGCACAATCGATATGGAAATGTGTGGGTATCACTTTCTCGATTCGTCCGTTAAATTCTCTTTCCACCCATTCAAAAAGCAGAGAGGTCTGTTCATCTGTCCATGGCAGATCTATCATTATGGCATGAGGTGTGTCTATGACTATGAGCCCGTTTGCCGGACAATGTCCGAAGTCAGGGAGATCATAATATGCCGTATAAAGCCATACGGTACCGGTAAGTTTTTCCACAGTGACATCATCGGAAATATTTTCCTTTGCATGAACCGCCATAGTATAAGCTGTAAGTAAGATAATGATAAAGATAGTTATTTTAAGTAATTTCATAAATTCTCTCCTCTGTTAAAATATCAGGTAATATATAAAGTATTACCATACGAAAGGAAGCAATCGATATTTTGTCTTACCGGCATATTCTTTATATCCTTCCAATTCCTTCTGCAATACATTATCTTCCAGCAATGTGCGGATAATTATCAAAACAACTATCAATGATGCCGGCAAAATGGCCATGTATGAACCAAGAATAAAAGAAACGGAAGAGCTGTTCAGGATGAATCCCGTATATCCCGGATGTCTTACAAACCTGTAAGGCCCTGCGGTACAGACCTTATGATTTCTGTCTGTCTGAATACGGACAGTGGCTTCGAAATGCGTATTTACTGACATTGCCCATATCATCAGCACTGCTGTCACTATATAGACACTTATGCCTGAGATGAAGATGGGAAATGGCATATGAGACCAGCCGTAACGATAATCAAGGCCTGAAACTATAAGCACTATAAAATAAAGAGGGATAAATATGAGATAAAATATCCTGTCAAAAGGTTTTGTATCTTTCTTAACGAATTTCATCCTTTCCCTGAGAAGTTCCGGGTTTAGTTTTAAAAATAAAATGGCAAAAAACAAAAAGATGGATGTAAAAATGCCGACATAAAACCATCCGTTAAACCAGCGAATAGAACCGGCTGAAATAAATAACAGGCATATGTGTATGGCAATGCTCATAAAAAATCTTGCCGAACCTTTTTTGATCAGGTCTGAATTTATCTG
>JBEHWP010000275.1:0-7868 GCA_040217665.1 Vulcanimicrobiota bacterium | reverse complement strand
ACAATAAAATTTCAACAGATTAAAATTTTACTTTTTCTTCTTTTTCTTATCTTTTTTCTTCTTTTCATGAGAAGAAGGTTTCCGTATCTCTTCTTCTTTTACGAGTTTATCGAATAAAGATTTAATTTCTGCATCATGAGGATTTTTGGAGAGATATTCTTTATACGCTTTAAATGCATCACTTTTGTAGCCTCTTTCCGTCATAATATGGCCGTAGTTCCATACAACATCTGCATCACAGGGAGCAAATTTTATTGCTTCTTTTATATGTTTCAGAGCATTTACTCTATCCTGCTTTTTCCAGTATAATGTAGCCATATGACTGTGAGCTTTTCCCGACGAATGTTCTATATCAATTATGGAGGAGAAACATTTCATTGCTTCATCTATGTTGCCTTCCGTAAAGAATGTTTCTCCTCTTTTCATGAGAATCTTTATTTTTTCATATCTCAAAACAGGTTTATTCCGGAGTTTATTAATCCTTTCAACAAGGATATTGCCTATTTTATCCCATGTATAATGTGCTTTTACAAATTCTAAAGCTTTATCTGCTTTTTCCATGGCAGAAGGATAATTCTCATAAACATCTCTCATATTCTTCATAAGAGAATCCATAGAAGGCTCCAGAACCATCCCTTCATTTCCCACAAGTTCCATATCGGGGAATGTTATTTTCATCCATTCTGCAGATACGTGAAAAGTAAATTCTTCTTTACAGAAATCATCTGTAGCACCGCCCTTTGTAACAATTACAGGTTTGCCGCATGCCATGGCTTCAAGGACCGGAAAAGCAAACCCTTCTCCGCGGTAGGGGTGCAACAGACAGTCACATGCAGTATAAAGGCCTGCCATTTCCTTTTCAGAGAGGAAATCTTTAATATATATAATCTCAGGCATAGACGGATTTTCCTGTATTTTCTTTAACTGTTCACCCAGTCCCATACCTCTGTAAAAGGTATCATGGCCTATGTCTTTAATAATCAAAGAAACATCATCTGAAGCAGTGAAAGTTTTTATATAGGCATTTACAAGCACGTCTGCTCCTTTTCTCCATATAGTTCCTCCTACGAAGAGAAATTTGAATTTTTTATCTGTTTTCACAGGAAAAGGTTTAACTGAAGGATTAAAAATATCAGGGTTAAAGCCGTTCGGGACAACAAAAACCTTTTCCGGCTGAATGCCGCTTTCTATATAGGACTTCCTGACAAAATTACTCGGTATCCATATTTCATCGATGAGTTCCCTCATAGGTTCTACCCATTCTTTCCTGAGTCTTCCGTATTCCCAGGGCTGAATAATAACCCAGTGCCCGCCGGCAGGAGGGGCGGTGAATTTCGGAGGCCACTGGTGTCTTACATGAATATCTGCAGGGCGGGAAAGTGTTGTAGTGAGCCTTTCGGAAATTTTATTGAAACGTATATCTGCATCTGCCTTGAATTGATGGTTTTCATAGGGAATTATTGTAACGTCAAATCCTCTGTCTATAAGCTGAAGGCAGAGTTCTCTGTTTATAAGGGCAAGGGAATGATAGACAAATTGAGAACCTTCCCAGTATATAACAGGTTTTGTCAGAGATATTTCGGATATACCTGCCCTGGAATTCACCGGTTTTCTTGCTCTTACAGTCATATTAAGGTTGATAAAACCTTTATCCTGTGGAGTATCAATTTCTTCGAAAGATGTGACTTCAAGTCCTGCCGAAGTAAGATATTTACGCATAGATTTCTCATCAAATCCCGTACAATGATAATCTCCAGGATTTGTCTGTCCTCCGAAAATCATATATGAAGCCACATCTGCATCCCATATACCGTTCCAGTAGGCCTTTATCTGTAAATACAGAGAAGGACAGCGAACAACAAGTTCACCGCCCGGCTTCAATACACGGGCCCATTCTCTGAGAATAATGCCTGTTTCTCTGTGGGAAAAATGTTCCAGTATATCGCTGGCAAGGATACCATCGGCACAGTTATCAGGGAGGTCAAGTTTTCTGACATCCATACCGACAACCCGTCTGTCATCACTGAAAAGATCGATATTTACAAATCCGTCACGTATATCTTTACCGCAGCCCAGATTCAGATAAAGAGGGTAAGGGAAAGGTGAAGGCATTTTTCCTGCAGCTCTTTTATTGGAAAAACCTCCTGTAAGATCTGCAGAAAAGGCAAGTCTGTTAAGGGAATCTGTTGCTATGTCTTCCTGTTTCTGTAATATTGGTAATTTCTTCTCATGAGGCAAAAAGTAGAAACTCAGAGTTTCTGCCGGTGGACGTTTTCCGTTTAATAATGTTCGATAAATATCCATAACATGATTTACATGATCTTCAAATCTTAAATGGATAAAACAATTTTCTCTCCATTTTATTAACAGTTCAGGATTATCGATAATTTCTCTTAAAATTCTACTCAGTTCCTGATGGGAATTATACGTATAAAGTCTCCCGTTCACACCATCCCTGATAAAATCAGGGAAACCTCCTATATTTGAACCAATAACAGGTAATTTCATTGCCAGGCTCTCTGTTATGGTAAAAGGTGCACAATCTTCCCATAAACTGGGCAAAATCATCGCATCAAGTTCTTTTGCCATATCAGGTAAATCACTGCTATTATAAGGTCCTTTCAATTTTATAATTTTTTTCTGATCCATAGACATAAGTACATTACTGTACCCTTCACTTATAAAACCATAAATCCAGAACTCCGCACTGCCGGCAGGTAAATTTTGAGCAGCAGCTACAATAACATGTACTCCTTTATGTGGCATAACACCGCCGATAAAACCAAAACGTAAAGGTTTATGTAAGCTATACTCACCATCATTTATAAGTAATGGTTCTATAGTTTCATGTACCTGATTTACAACAGCAATCCTGTCCGGCTCTCCTCCGAATAGGACGAGTAATTCTCTGACTCTTCTTGAAACAGCAAGAGTATAATCAATATATTTATTCAATAACTCTCTTGAAGCATTTATACGTTCTCGATATGATGATGCCAGTGACGGATATTTAACCGGTAATTCAGAATTAGAGAAAAAATCCGTATCTGACCACAGAGAAAGGTCCGACCGGAACAGATAAAGAGTAGGGTCGATTAAATGATAATTATAAGGGGTAAACAGGGTCAATAAATCACGTTGTTTTGCTTCTTTCGCTATGGCAAATGATAAACCGAGAAAATTATGAAAATGTACCAAATCAGGCTTAAAATCATCTAAAATTCCAGCAAAGAGCTTTACACATTCGGGATCGTAAATTTCTCTTTCAGGATTTTCTATATCAAGAAATACTGCAGGACGATTATAAACTCCATAAAGGTGTACATCCTCTTCTATACGGTATTCCAGGTAATATGGTTCAGTATGTAATGGATGGGTTGCGGTTGCGTAAAAAACTGCCACATCCATGCCCATTTTCACCAGTTTTTTGGCAAAGGCTTTAGGAAAAGTTGTTCCTCCTCCTGTTTCATTCCAGCCGTACATAGTAATTAAGGTTCTGGTCTTTTTATTATATTTTTCCAGAATTGATTTTATATTATCAGGTAACGGTTCTGGAAATTGAGGTATGAAATAAGGTCTGTCAGGGATGGAGAGAACAGACGGGTCATAAGCCATTATACCTTTTGCCCAGGCAACCTGACAGGGACTATATATAAAAGGATGATTGAGTATAATCCTGGCTTTTAAATGTTTCTCATTTTCTAAAGATTTCTGTACCATACTTTCAGGTCTTTTTCGATATAAAAACAAGGGTTCCCCTATTCGCTTTCCATAAAACCCTTTTTCACCGCAGGATATCCAGAAATTCCAGTCTTCATAGCCCTCAACCATATTCTGGTTATAACCGCCGGTATTAAACCAGGCCTCTTTTTTAAAAAGTGCCGTACATGTAATATAATTCATTATGCACAAAATATTAAAATCATATTCAATAGAAGGTACCATCCTGTTTAAAGAACCAAATTCCTGAACATCTGTATAGGCTATAGCAATCTCAGGATGAACTTTCAGAAGTGCCACTGTTTTTTCCAGCATAGAAGGCAATATTTTATCATCTGCGTCAAGAGGTAAAACATATTTACCTTTTGCGTTCTGAATACCGGTATTACGTGCACCGGCAAGGCCACTGTTTTCTTTTTCAATCAGTCTTATTCTTCTCCCATGATATTTCTCTATAAGTTTTCTCGCTACGTGACTAGTATCATCAGGGCTACCATCATTGACAATTATAATCTCCCAGTCTTCAAAGGTCTGATTTACAACACTCTCTACCGCTTCCTGTAAAAAATGAGCCTGATTATAACAGGGAATTATAACGGAAACGAGAGGCAAAGCTTCTGCCGCATTCTGATAAAAAATTACACTACCATTTCGGAGAATTCGATCAAATTCATTTTTTAAGTCTATCATTTGATTTTCTATACAGACAGGCATTTCAAAGGACCTCACAACTCTCCCTGTTTCAATAAGTTCTTCCCAGCCTTTAATAACCACTTTCCATGAATAACATTCCTGCCAGTGTTGATAACCGAGATTACCGAGTTTATGACGAAATTCCTGATTTTCTTTAAACACTCTCAATACTTCCGGAAACCTCTCCAGAGACACAATAATTCCACCGGCATGATCATTTACGGCTCCGCATTCGGGAGTTGCAATCCATGGCTTACAATGACTCATAGCTTCAAGAATCGTTACAGGAGAAACTTCTCCTTTAGAAGCCAGCACCACAATATCTGCAGCCTCAAAGGCGGACGAGATCTGTTCCTGCGGCAAACCCGGAATATACAGTACCTGTGGATATTTATGAATTTCTTTCTGAAAACGAGAAACATAATCTTTCTCCTCAGAGGGGTAGCCAATCATAATCAGAAGCCAGTCATCGGGAATGTTACGAAGAGCATAAAGAAGTGCCAGGTGATTTTTTACCTCCCATAAATTTGCCACATGGAGAATAAGAAATATATCTTTCTTAATATTATATTTCTCACGGAAATTAAAAGGTGAGGGAAAAATATCTACTGCATTTGGCAAATATACCGGATTAATATGTTCTTCTTTCATGTATTCTACTTCTACGCCATTACGGGTAAGACTGATTGCGCCACTGGCTTTCTTTAAAATTTTTGCCAGGCGCATACGAAAATCTTGATTATTTTGCCAGTATTTATAACCATCTTTATTAATTACAGGCTGTATAAATAAATGAGTATGTAAAGGTATGTCTGCATTTTCAACAGACCATATAACCAGGTTCTGCGGATCTGCAAGGAGAATACAGGCACGATAGTGTCCGGATAGAACTAAATGTCTCAGTTGAATCACCCATAAAGGTATATTATTCTCTCGCTGTTCTCTATCAAGAGAAATAATATTCATCCCTCTATAAATAGAAGATTCTCTATCAGGCCTTGCCCAGGTTACAATGTCTACACGATAGCCGGATTTAACCAGATTATTACCAAGATGTTCTGCAATTGTTTCCAGACCGCCACGGGAAGGCCAGAAATGTGCGCAGGCAATCATTACCCTCACATACGGTGTTTCCTGATCGTTCAAAATACATTCTGCCTGATGGTGTCGTCTTTTACTGTACAGGCTCTTATGGTTAAATACAATACGGGCAATTAATTTTTCACGTTTTTTATTTGCATCGCCAAGCATTGTATTTGCTCGTTTACGGTAGTAAAATAACGCTTCAGGTATGCGGTAACCTTTCCAGCCTTTTTCGATAGCTCCAACCCAGAAATCCCAGTCTTCATAGCCTTCTTTCATATTACAGTTATAACCTCTGACCTGTTCCCATACGGATTTTCGAACCAGAGAACATACACAGCCTGTATTATCATTGTGTACCATAGTATCAGCATCAAAATCGGGAAGATAATACAGGTCCTGCCTGTCTCCAAAATGCTGTATATGAGAATAAACAAAACCTACATCAGAATATTTTTCCATAATTTGAAGAGTTTTTTCGATAAAATCGGGAGCTATTTTATCATCAGCATCCAGAGGAATCCAGTATTCACCTTTAGAGTTTTCTATTCCATAATTTCTGGCATCGGCCAGCCCTCCGTTTGGCTTTTCAAGAAGCCTGATATTTTTATCACCGTATTTTGCAATCAACTCTCTGGCAACATCAGACGTATTATCAGGACTACCGTCATTTATAATCAGACACTCCCAGTTTTTATACGTTTGATTGACAATACTTTCCACTGCTTCCGGGAGATAACATGCCTGGTTGTAACAGGGAATAATAACAGAAATGAGAGGTGATATTATATGCTTCTTTTTAATAAAAACCTGATTACTTCGTTCATCACCATGTAATTCCATAGTGATATCATCACTAAATATTTCATTTACATTAAACCTCATAGTTTTATTCCAGATTATAAAATTATTATTTTCTATACAAAAATTGAACTGATGAAATCCAGTGTAATTTTCTTTTTCTGCTTCATTTGTAATATGGTATAAAATTATTACTCCATTACTTTTAAGGATACGCAGCATCTGTCTTAAACCTGCCAGCGGATTATAACTGTGATCCAGAGAATTGCACATATGAATTATATCAAAAGAATGTTCGTCAAATATTTCTGTCAGGTTCTCAACTTCGCCATATCCAGTACGTACCGGTGGAATAATATTAAAATGATTTAAAATTTTATCGTAATCTCTGGCTAAAGGATCGACAGCGATTATGTTCAGTTTATGTTCAGGATGAACCTTTCCCAGGATAGTAAGGGGCCCGGCTCCTGCATCAAGTATAGAAACATCGTAAGAAGCAGGGAAATATTTTGCTATTCCTGGACTTATAGGACGTGAAGGGTCAAGACGATTGGAAAAATCCTCAGGCCATGTCAAACCTTTTGTAGAAAACCAGGAGTACCAGAAATTCAGTTCATCTTTTATTCCCTTCTCCCATAACTCCTTTCTACCATCTGATAAATTAAAATTTAAATCTGCCAGAGCAGTAGAAATATCTCTGTCATCAGGATTTCTGTCAAGGTATGATAAATAAAGTTTTTTTGCTTCTTCGTATTTTTTCAGATCTTCAAGGATTTTTCCTGCATTTATTAAAGATATTTTATTCTCCGGTTCATTTTTTAACACCATTGTAAAATATGATAACGCTTTATCATGTTCATTCTCTTTATGGTAAATCATACCGAGATTATTTAAAATTCGGGAAGAGTAAGGAAATCTTCTGACAAGATCCAGTAAAATATTTCTGGCCTCTTCATAATCTCCGGTCTTATAGCTTACCTCTCCATAAAGGATGAGTATATCTGCCGCATCAGGATATTCAGTAATAAATCTTTTCAGAATTAATTTTGCTCCGTCAAGATTTCCCTTACTGCATAGTGTATCAACCTCACGTATATGTTCTGCAATTTCAATTTCGTAATTTCCACAGTTAAATTCTACTCCCAGTCTATCCAGAACAAAAGAAGGATTATCAATAGAATAAAACAATCTTTTTGCTTCTTCATATTTTTTCAATCTTATAAGAATTTCACTTACATTTAATACAGTGAGAATTTCAGATTGACACTTATGTAAGGCTTCTTTAAAATAATATACTCCGTGGCCGTAATTTCCTTTATTCCAGTGCAGAAGAGCGATATTATTTAAAATACTGTCATGAGACGGGAATCTCTTAAGAAGATCGAAAAGAATACGTTTTGTTTCTTCCCAATGGCCCATTTGAAATTTTATTTCTGCCTGGCGATTAAGTAATTCAGGAATATGAGGATATTTTCCTATAACATTATTCAAAACTATATTCGCATGTGCCGGTTTCCCCCGGTCAAGCAATTCTTCCATGTTTCTCAGGTCCGTTAAAGACTCATTATCAA
>JBEHWP010000274.1:0-7897 GCA_040217665.1 Vulcanimicrobiota bacterium | reverse complement strand
CACCGTCTTCTCCTTCAATAACCTCTATGTATTCTTCTTCACCGTCTTCTCCTTCAATAACCTCTATGTATTCTTCTTCACCGTCTTCTCCTTCAAAAACCTCTATATATTCTTCTTCGTCACCTTCTTCAATCTCTTCTTCAATAACCTCATATTCTTCGCCGTCTTCTCCTTCAAAAACCTCTATGTATTCTTCTTCGCCGTCTTCTCCTTCAATAACCTCATATTCTTCGCCGTCTTCTCCTTCAATAACCTCTATGTATTCTTCTTCGTCACCTTCTTCAATCTCTTCTTCAATAACCTCGTATTCTTCCTCTCCTTCTTCTAAATCCTCTTCTTCTACGACTTCATATTCTTCACCGTCTTCTATTATAATAGTTTCTCTTTCCGAATCATCTGAGAATAAGATATCTTCTTTTTCTATTATGGCTATTACTTCATTTATTTTCTGTTTATCCGTATCTTTTTTATTTTTCTTCAGATCTTCTTCTGTCGCTATTCTTTCTTTTACTGAAGCTACTGTAGATGTAATCTTTTCTAAGAGATCTCTCTTCAGATTCAGGTATTTCTTTTCCATATCTTTAAATTCATCTTCTACTGCGGAAAATTCTGCTTCACTTTTTGCAACATTACGGGCACTTTGAGCTGCTTTCGATTGACTTTCCTGCAGTTCCTGTCTGAGTGTGCTGATTTTAGATTTTTGGCCTGTTATATCATGTTTTAATTTACTGGCAGTAGACTGGGTATTAGTCTTTTCAGAGATACTGTACCATTTAACAGTTCTCAGTTTGCTGTTAAGTTCAGATAAAATGTCTTCCTGTTCTTTTAGATCTCTTTCCGCTTCAAGTAATTCTTCTCTTCTTGTCTGAATTGATTTGTCCTGTGTTGTTGCTTTTTTTCTGTCTTTTTCTAACTGGTTGAAGATTTTATCAAATTTTTCTTTTATTTCTCCATATGATTTCTCTATCTGTTTAAATTTATTATTTGCTTCCCATATACTGTTTACCTCATCTGCTGTAAATACATAATGTCTGTCTCCTCTTGAAAATGTTATTGTATCAAGAACCGGTCTGTCTTCATGTTCAACGACATAATCTACATGCTCTGTTTCTGCTGTATCGCCTATTATTGCCTTTAATTTGTCATCATTTATTCTGGAAAAGATCTGTTTTACTTTATCTGATAATTTCAGGGGTGTATACTGTCTTTTAGACAAATACTCCATTACGCCTAATTCTCTGGCTTTTTCTATATGAGTATTTTCAAAAGAACGGGACAGAAAAACTACCGGTATCGATGACGTTACTTCTTTTTCTTTTAATTTAACACATACTTCGAATCCATCCATGCCTGACATGACAGGATCCATAATAATCAGATCAGGCTTTTCATAGGTAGCCAGCGAAAGAGTATCCTCTCCATTATCAATCAGGATAACAGAATAACCTTCACTGATAAGAGACATACTGAAAGCTTTACCTAAAATTTTATTACCATCAACTAAAATTATTTTTTCTGTAGGCATTGTTCATCTCCTCATACCCTTATCTATATATACCCCCGCATAATATGATCAGGCCATTAATTCGACACAGGGAAAGAAAATCCTACAAAATGAATTTTTATTATTTTTGTACCTAATAGTAAAGGACAAAATTAACTTTAATAAAAAAGGGGGAATATAGAGAAACCTGTAGAATATTTTATTAAAAATCTTAATAATCGGAGATAAAATGGAGATAAAAATTAAATGGAACTTGCTCATAAACTAGCTGATTTTGCTGCTCAGTTGCCTATAGGTAAAATACTTGGAGAACTTGATTTCTCACAGCCTGGGATTTTAATCGGTGAAACTGCGTGTGGTAAATCTATGGTTACACCTGTACTGGCTCATCTCACCGGAGGGTTCAGAAGAATTATTGTCAGGCAGCCTACAAGACTTGCAAGCTATCTTGCTATGAAGTCTATGGAAGACATATACGGACAGTCAATATCTGTAGGCTGTATAAACAGGGATCAGAAAATTAATCCTGATGCACCGATACTTGAAGTTACAGATGGGATTCTTATTGACTGGCTCAGAGATAAACAGATATGGTATGACGAACTGGTAATACTTGATGAAATACATGCCACATCGGAACAGCTTGAAATAGCAATGGGACTTATAAAGAGGCAGGGACTTCGCCCGTGGTGTCTCAGTGCAACGATTGATCCGAAGGAAATTAAAGGTTATTTTGATGCAGATGTACACTATGTGTCAGGTATAAATTATCCTATAAGCAAAAAACAGGTATTCAAGGATCTAAGTGATTTCCTTTATGGAAATAAAAAAGAAAAAGGCTATATAAAAGATAAAATAATAGAAAAAGGACATTCGTGTCTTGTATTTCTGCCTACCAGATTTGAAACGGAACTGTGGGCGGCAGAAATAGAGGAAGTATATGGTGATGATATTATATGCAAATATCTCCATGGAGGTATTAATGTCCAGGAAATGGCCCCTTTTGCCCATAAGGAAAATCTGGACAAACCTTTTATACTCTTTTCCACTCCTGTGGCAGAACAGTCTATTACACTGGATCTCGATGATGTAATAATTGTAAATGAAAAGATCTTTGTATGTGAATATATGGGGGTAAAAAGGCAGCAGAGAACTCCATTGCCTCCCAATTCACTTATTCAGATGATGGGTCGGTGTGGTCGTTACAGAGAAGGACAGGTTTATGTGCTCAGTTCTTATTTCTGGGAGGAAATAAATTTTGATGAAATAAAACCCACTCCGGTATCTTATTCTCTTGCCAGCAATACGCCTTATGAACTGGCTATTATCCTTGCAGACAGAGAGGTAAAACTTCATGATATAGAGCTTATCACCCATGTAGACAGAAGAGAATATAACTATGCAGTTAAAATATTGAAGAAGAGGAAAATTATAGACAGAGACGGAAAACTCACAAAAGAAGGGCAGGTTGTAATGAGTATTCCTCTGGATTACAACCTGGCCCAGTTCGTAGCTACCGCTCCGGAAAAGATCCTGGATATAGTTATCTTTGCTTCCAGTTTTGGTACTCATGGACTTTATCATATGGAAAAATTTTTCCCCGATGAAACACCTTATGAAATAATTATGGAAAGGAAAAAGCTTGCAGTACCGCAGTCAGATCTCCTGACTAAATATAATATAGCAAGACAGTTTTACGGTCTTTCAGAAGAAGAGATGAATGAGAAATCTCAGGTTTTTGGTTATAATCTTCATGTCATAACAAATGCTCTGAATGCGGCAAAATCAGTTTATGAACATCTGGAGATGTCATACCCTGAAACTCTTCCCAGGTTGACCGGAGAACATATCAGTTTATTTCAGGAACATGTGTTTAATATAATGCTCTACAGTCCCATAAAGGTCAGAAAAAGTCACAGCGGGAACAGTTACAGCTGTTATATAGAACACATGAGAGCCTTTACTGACAGCGCTTCTACTGTAGAAGGAGCCATGGAAGAAGTAATATTTTCTTCTAAAACAGAGGTGGAAAACCGTCATGGTGAATGGTTTATAAGGCTTTCAGACAATACAATATGTCCTAAAAAATTCTGGGACTGGTGCTGGCCTGAGGTGACAATAAGAGAATTTCTTCAGAAGATTACAGATATTTTCCGTGAAAGCGGTACAGGTCTTGGGAAAAGATACCCTTCTTTGAATGATTTCCTCAAAAAATCCAGAGAACTGTCCTGTAAGCTTGAAAGGCTATTTAATAAATCTCCACGAAGTTTCAGTAAAGACAGAATTGATTTTCAGGAATTTCTGGAAGATACACTCGGTAATATATGCATACAGGAAAGGATAAAAAGTTTAAAAGATCTCGAAAATTATCTTAAAAAAGAACATATTAAACCTCCTTCTTCCGAAGATTTTATATCTAACGAAGAGATAAAGAGGATAGAAGAAAATTTCCCCGATGAAATAGAGATCAGGGATATATCATATCCAATTTCTTATGAAAAGGGAGATGTATCTGTTGAACTTCCCGGTGAATTAATATTTGAATTGAATGAAACAGATGTAAAGGGCATAAATGTTTTTGTAAGCATAATAGAAGACAGTAACGGGAAAATAGAGAAAATATATTCCAGAACTCTTCAGAAAGCCCGTAATGATATAAAGTCTGCCATGACCAGAAAAGCATGGAAGAAAGCAAAGAAAAATATTGCACAGAAAGTCCAGATAAATCAGATGCCGAATATATTGACTAAACTTCTGGTGAAAAAACATATAACAGATTTTCATGGCGAGCCGGTTTATGGCTGGACAGGACTTGACTATAAAGGTAATAAATTTGCTTTTGCCCTCTTTAATTCTTTTGAAGATTCTGACAGAGAAACGAGAAAAATTTTAGCAGAGTATTTTTATCATAAAATAAGAGGGGAGTTAAATAGAATAAAAAAAGAACTTCCCCAGAGGAATCGCAGGCAAACAAGAAAATATATAAACAGTAAGATAAGAGAACTGGAACAGTTTATCAGAGAAGAACTCAGAAAAGAAGATTTTAATGTGAATTCCAGGAATTCTTTTATGGAAATACAGAAGAAATTAGATATGATGATCTGTGAACTGAGAGACGATATTTTTTCAGATTTTTCAGATGAAGTATCTTATATTGAAGAAGATTATGATGAAACACTGCTTAATGGAGATGAGCTTGATTTTTAAATTTGAACTCTCATCGGGAGTGTACCTGCCATGAAGTGTTATAACTGTGATAGAGAAAACCTTGAGGGCAGTAAATTCTGCAGTAACTGCGGATGTACCCTTGTTATGGAATCAGATTATTCCATATTAAATCGCCGTTATAAAATTCTGGAGATTATAAGTGCCGGCGGTATGTCTACTGTATTGAAAGCAGAAGATCAGAACCTTGGCAACAGCATATGCGTTATAAAAGAAATGTCAAATTATTTCAACAGTCAGAAAGAACGTATATATGCAATTCAGAAATTCAAAGAAGAAGCTTTTATACTGGCAAAGATGAGATACAGCAATATACCTGTAGTAACAGATTATTTTGTGGAAAACGATAAATATTATCTTGTCATGAACTACATATACGGTAAAAACCTCAAACAGGTTCTTCTTGCCCATAAAGATAAAAGATTGTCTGAAGATGAAGTTAAAAATATAGGCATACAGATCTGCGGAATTCTCGAATATCTTCATAATCTGAATCCTCCTATAATACACAGGGATTTAAAACCGACCAATTTTATAATGGAAGAAGGTACCGGCAAGGTTATACTTATAGATTTCGGCATAGCAAGAAAATTTGAACCTGAAAAAACAGGTACCCTCATTGGTACACCGGGTTATATGGCTCCTGAACAGTATATAGGAAAGATAGACCTGAAGAGTGATATATTCGGTCTTGGAGCCACTCTGCATCATCTTATTACAGGAGAAGATCCTGCAGACAGAGAATCTCTTGAATTCTCACTTGTTACAAAATTAAGACCTGAAATATCTCTTCACATGGAAAATATAATCAGCAGAGCCCTTGAGCAGGATACAGCCAGAAGGTTTCGTTCTGCCACAGAAATGAAACAGGCATTAATGCAAAAAGAATATATAGAAATGCCTGTACGTAAAACTCCTTTTAAACCTTCGGAAAAATCTCGAACTCTTCCCAGGTATATGGAATTAAGCCAGAAGACAAATATTAAACCTCCTGATATAACTCCGGATGAAGCGCCAAAACGGGCAAGGAGGATAGGTACCGCTACAGTTGTTCCTGCTTCTGAAGCTATTATAAATGTCCAGTTACACTCATTTCTGGGCAAAGAAACAATCAGAGATATACTGGGTAAATATGCAGGTATAGATATAGGTTCAATGTATATTAAGATAGTTCAGATGAATATAGATGAAAGATATTTTATGTATCCTGCTAAAATAGTTGTAATTCCGACGCCTGAAGGTACCATGAATAATGGCCTTATAGTAAATCCCAAAAAACTGGGTAATCTGTTAAAGAAAACCTTCACTGATTATGATATTAAAGCTACAAAGGTTATAACGTCAGTGCCAAAAAATAGAGGACATTTTTATACGTGCCTTTTAAAAGAAATGCCTGAAACAAAACTTCAGGAACTTCTGCCTCAACTGGCAAAAGAACATTTTCCTTTTTACAAACAGGGTATTATCCTTGATTACCAGGTCATACACTCCTATCTTCCCGGGCAGGAAGGAAAGATGGAAATAATAGTTGGAGGAGCAGAAAAAGATGTTGTAGACGGTATAAAACAGACTGTGGAAGAAAGCGGCCTAGGCCTTTCAAGTATCAGTTTTCAGCCATTTTTAATTAATCAGGCGATAAATCTTCTTGTAAGTGAAAATATTAAAAGTAAATGTGTCGCAGTTATAGACATCGGCGCAGAAAGCACTTCTATAAACATTGTAAAAGATGGCTCTCTATGGTATACAAGTACTCTGGCAGTAGGAGGAAATGATTTTACCAGAGCCATAGCTGCCGAATTAAAATTGAATTTTGATGAAGCTGAAAATTTGAAAAAGAAAAATCTGAGATTGAACCTTCAGAAAGGTGCTACAGAGAGTGAGTTCGTATTATTCAGTCTTGTGACAGGACTTATAAAGAAAATGCTCAATGATATAATAACAGTGATGGAAAATTTTAAGATAAAATATAAAATAGTATCTTCGATTCCTGTCATATTTTCAGGAGGCACATCTATAATTAAGAATTTTGATAAATATGTGGAAAACGAGCTCAGGGTCAGATGTCTGAAATTTAAAATGCCTGTAAGCAAAGTAGATGATGTAAATAAGGAACTTGCCCTGGAACTTGGGCCGTCACTTATGGTAGGTTTCAGTCTTTCTATGAATAAGATAATAAGAAGCGGAGATCTGCAGGAATTATCGGATGAAAAACCTCAGGAAAAGAAAAGCCTCTGGGATATTTTGACTGCAAAATTATTTTGATCGGTGAACGATTTTTCGTGATGTGTGATGCGTAACGCGTAATGCCTGTTTTCAACGGTACCGGGCGACTACAGGGGGCTCACTATAATCGTGACGCATTACGCATCTTTTCACTTTTCACTCTTCACGACTCACTGATGAAAAATATTTTTTTATTTAATGGAATAAAACATCTGAAATATCGACTATAAAGGAAATTTTAAAGAGGAGGTAATTTTTATGATGAAAAAATTAGTATTTTTATGTATCGTATTGGTGCTCTGCATTACATATGTTCAGGCAAAACCTGTGAATGAAGAAAAAATTGTGCAGACTTATGTAAACTGCAGTATTATAATTGAAGATTATATTAAGACTCAGAACAGTCTTTACGGACTTGTAAAACAGTATAATGGAGAACTTACAAATTTTGATTTTAACCAGCAGAACGGCTCCGGCAATGCCACTGTCCGGTTAAACCCTGATAAGGTAAGCTCTTTCCTTTCAGATATGAAAATTCTGGGACAGATGGAAAATACAAATTTTTCAACTTCTGATTATACAAATGATTATCACAATTATAAAAAACGTCTTGACGCCTATACAAAATTCTCCAATATATGTCCCGGAGTAATTGAAAAATTAAATTTATCCGGCGATGACAGAATATATCTTCAGGGGGAACTATCTCAGCTTATAAACTCACAGATTTCAAGCATTAAAAGTTCAATGGCAGGTTATGAACAGTATAATAATTATACCCAGGTTTCTATCCAGCTCAGATATGCCAGAAACGGACAGAGCCAGTCCGGTATACAGATAGATAAAACTGCAGAATTCAAAGTCCCGGTCCAGGAGAATAAATCTATTATGAATAATACAGGTCTCATAATATTATTTGTCCTTATTATAAGCAATATATTTCTG
>JBEHWP010000273.1:0-7911 GCA_040217665.1 Vulcanimicrobiota bacterium | reverse complement strand
ATGATATTTATTTAATACAGGTTTTTGCTTCACGGCGATATGATAATGAGAACGTGCTTTTTCAACATCTCCGCAAAAATATAATGCCCTTGCATAAGACCAGTTGGCGAGAAAATCTTCAGGTATCAGTTTACAGGCTTTTTTTAGAAAAGCAAGGGCTTTTCTATAATTCCGGGACGAAAGAAGAGAAAGACCGGAATATGCATTAAAAAGAAATTTATTGAATAATATTTTTAAAGTTGTATTTAATATTTTATATATAGTAATTTTTGTTAACAATTCACCCGGTAAATTTAAACTTTCATGAAATGTTTCACAGAAAGGAGGAGGATGGTCTTTTAAGAGATTTGCAGACAGTGCATTACTGTTTTCAAGTATATGAAAAAATTTAATTGCCTGATAATAAGGTAAAGATCCGATTAATTTTGCTGATATCCAGAATGGTAGATGTTTAAAAACATTCAGCTTTTCTTCATTATTAGAATCAAGTAATGTTGACATATTAAAAATCAAATAGAAGAACTGACATAATTTTCTCTTTTTAAGTTTTTCTGAACATTTAATCTGCATATGCAAAAACATAGCATTTCTGAACTCATGTTCAATTTCTTTTCTGGCGTTAATAATATCACCACAGGAAGAATTGATAATGGAAACAATATGTTTTCTTTCATCATTATTCAGAACAGCCATTAGTTGATTTGTATAGTGACAGTTCTTTAATGCCAGAGCAAAGGTCTCTTCCGGAACACTGTAATATAAAGTAAGTAAATCATCTTTATCAAGAAAAAAAATATCTTCAAAGTAAAAAATTCCTTTCCACTTGAGAAGAGGTGAAAGATTTTTGTATATATTATTATAAAAAAACATCATTATTATTAATATACCTCTTAGTGAATGGTGAGCAGCTTGTATAGTGACGCGTTACGCGAGGATACTAATTTCACTGTTCACCAATCCCATTAAAAATTAAACGTACCTGTTGTAAAAAACACTATCTTACATAAAAGCTATAAATTTATTATAATAAAATAGCAGGAAAGTTTAAAGTAAAAACGAACTTATTTTTATATATAATTAGTTTTATAACTATCTATACATAATAACCTCGTAATGTGTAAAGCGTAAAGTGTGATGCACAGTGAATAAACGCGTCACGCGTTACGCGTTACGCGTCACGACCACTTTACTCACTATGTTTAAAGCAAATTATCATACTCATTGTAATTTTTGTGACGGTACCGGTGAGCCTGAAGATTATATTGTTTCAGCTATCAAAGAAGGGCTCTGTGAAATAGGTTTTTCTTCTCACAGTCCTTTGCCTTTCCCGAATACTTATGCGATAAATTCTGATCAATTTCAGCATTATATTGATAAAATTAAATGTTTGAAAGAAAAATACAGAGAGAATATAAAAATTTTACTTGGTATGGAAGTAGATTTTTTGCCGTCAATAAAGAATTTTATTCTGTCTTTTTCCAGTCATCCAGATCTTGATTACAGGATAGGTTCTGTTCATTATGTAGGAAGTGACAGTTCCGGTCATCCCTGGCCTGTAGATGGTGATGACGAAATATTCAGGAAAGGATTGGATGAAATATTCGGAGGAAATATTCAGAAAGCTGTTGAAGATTACTATGGTCTGATAAGGCAGATGGCCGGAGAAAAGCAATTTGATATTATAGGTCATCTGGATTTAATCAAGAAAAATAATTTCGAACAAAAATATTTTTCCGAAAAGGAGTCCTGGTATCAGGAAGCAGTATATGAATCATTAAAAGTCATATCAAACAATGACCGGATATTAGAGGTTAACACAGGAGGCCTGAGAAAACCTATAGCCGCAATGTATCCGTCCCACTGGATATTGAGAAAATGCAAAGAACTTGACATTAAGTTAATTGTCAATTCTGATGCTCACAGTCCTGAGCAGGTAAGTTCCCATTTTACTGAAGTGCATTATCTCCTGCAGTATATTGGCTACAATGAAATTTATCACCTTGTAGATGGTAAATGGGAAGCTATTTCGATATTATAATTTTATTATAAATTTAAATATTTTTTCTACTGTAATAAGATAATTATTTATCTCAGACATTTCTTTAACACAAGACATACCCATTCTGCTTCTTTTAATTCTTCTATAAACTCGAAATTTTCCTCATAAAATATGTTAAGAATTTCATCTTTCTGTTCTAACAGTATACCTGTAAGAATTAAGATGCCTGGGGGGATAAGAGCAGGGAAAAATTCTTTTTTTATTTTTTTAAAAACAGATGCCTGTATATTTGCAACAATACATTCTACTTTCAGAGAGAAGTTTTTTAACCCTTCCTGAAGAAAAAATTTTACTCTGCCTTCAAGATTATTAAGGGCTAGATTCTCTTCCATAGCTGCTCCTGCCAGTTCGTCATTATCGATTGCATAGACATTTGTGACACCGCATATACAGGCAATAATAGCCAGTATACCTGTTCCGCAGCCAAGATCCAGAATAGAATTCATAGAAGGAGCATATTTCTGTATATAATATGACGCCATCTTTGTAGTTTCATGAGAACCTGTTCCAAAGGCCATTCCTGGATTTATAACTATAACTTTGTCTTCCTGATCGCTAATATATTCTTTCCAGGGTGGTTTTATAACAAGATTTTTTCCTATTTTAATAGGCCCGAAAAATTTTTTCCAGCTTTCAGACCAGTCTTCGTCTCTCAATAAAAGACAGGACATATTTTCCAGGTCAACAGAATATCCCTGTAATACGAGTCCTTCTAAAGAAGCTTTGAGTTTATTAAAATTATCTTTAAAATATTCATCGTGCTGAAAATAAATTTTGTAAATTATTTTATTTTCTTTATGTTCTTCGACCAATCCGGTTCCGCCGGTCAGACATTGAAGAGCATATGACACAGCTTCAGAATCTTCAAAAGATACTCCAATAGAAATCTCATTCCATGCCATAAGTAATCTCCCTGTAATGCAGGTGTGTGGCTTTATATATATTCACCATTCACTTTTCACTATTCACCATTGACTACTATATTCCAAGTGCATCTTTAACCTTTCCGATGAATCCTTTTCCCTGGCCAGTAGAATCAAGATCTTCTCCACAGGCAACAGCAAATTCCTTTAAAAGTTTCTTTTGCTCCGAATTAAGCTTTGCAGGAACTTTGACTATAATCTTTACCTGAAGTTCACCTCTTCTGCCTGAACGAAGATTTGGTATTCCCTGGGCTTTTATTTTGAACATAGTTTCAGACTGTGTTCCCTGTGGTATATCAAGTTCCGTTTCCCCGTCAATAGTCGGAACTGAAATTTTTCCTCCAAGAGCAGCCCTGGGGAAAGAGATTTCTCTTTCACAGTAAAGCTCATCATTAAACCTCTTGAATATTTTATGAGGTTTTACATTAATGAATACATAAAGATCTCCTGAATTGCCACCTTTAGTGCCTGCATCACCTTCTCCCTGCAGCCTTATCCTTGAACCTTCATCCACTCCGGCAGGAACCTTTACGGAAACCTTCCGTTTTTTTGTAACCCTTCCAAGTCCTTTGCATTCTTCGCAGGGTGAACTGATAACTACTCCTTCTCCATGGCAGGTTCTGCATGGGCCTGTCCTGATAAAACGACCGAACATGGTGCTCTGCACTATTCTTTCCTGTCCTGTTCCCTGACACTGGGTGCAGTTTTGTGAAGAAGCACCGTCACTGGCACCTGTACCAAAACATACGGGACAGGTTCTGAGGGATGATACTTCTATTTCTTTTTCAACTCCTGAAACGACCTCTTCCAGTGTGAGTGTAACATCTCCCCTTAAATCACTGCCTCTTTGAGGTTGATTTCTGGCTCCTCTGGTCTGTCCTCCTCCTGCTGATTGGAAGAACATATTAAATATATCATCAATACCGCCGAAACCAAAATCACCGAATCCGCCAAAACCCGAACCGCCGCTGAATCCGCCGGCACCGCCTCTAAAAGCATCATGTCCGTATTGATCATAAGTCGCTCTTTTCTGTTTATCACTTAATACTTCATATGCTTCATTTATTTCTTTAAAACGATCTTCTGCCTGTTTTTTATCTACATCCTGAGATACATCGGGATGATATTTTCTTGCCATTTTTCTATAGGCCTGCTTTATATCTGCTTCTGTAGCAGACCTGTCTATTTCCAGAACTTCGTAATAATCTTTTTTATTCAAAATCAATCACCTCCGGAAGGAGTCTCCTCTTTTTCGGGATTTTCATCAGGATGTTCATTATGAGTATTATTTTCCGGGCCAGTGGTTTGGCTTGCTTTTTCTTCTGCTTCCTTTTTATCTTTTTCTCTTTTTTCCTCCATTTTTTTCTCATAGGCACGGGAATGTAATTTACCGAGTGCATCCAGTAATTCCTGAATATTAGCCCTGAATTTTACAGGATCTTCTTCTGACATATTATTCTGTAATCTTGAGAGTGCTCCTTCTGCAGTTTCTATTAACTCTATTTCTACCTGAACTTTAAATTCTTCTATAGTCTTATAAGCTGACGTAAGGAGACTTTCTGCTCTGTTTCTAATCTCTATAAGTTCCATCTTTACCTTATCTTCTTCTTCATATTTCTTTGCTTTATCTACCATCATGTCAACTTCTTCAGTAGAGAGATTGGAAGATGAAGAAATAGTAATTTTCTGTTCTCTTCCTGTAGATTTCTCTGCTGCTGTTACATTGACTATACCGTTGGAATCTATTGCAAAGGTAACTTCTATTTGCGGTAATCCTTTAACAGCTCTCGGGATATTTACGAGTTGAAATTTGCCAAGGCTTTTATTTTCGGCAGTAAAGGCTCTTTCACCCTGAAGAACATGTATTTCTACCGTTTCCTGATTATCTACGGAAGTTGTAAACATTCGGCTTTTGGACGTTGGTATGGCAGTATTTCTTTCAATCAATTTTGCGAAAACTCCACCTTTTGTTTCTATACCAAGACTGAGCGGGGTTACATCTATAAGTACGACATCTTTAACTTCTCCTGATAATACTCCTGCCTGCATAGCAGCTCCGAGAGCAACACATTCGTCCGGATTTATATCCTTATGAGGTTCTTTTTTGAAAAATTCTTTTACCAGTTCCTGTACTACAGGCATTCTTGTAGAACCTCCTACAAGAAGTATTCTGTTTATATCGGCAGGTTTCAATCCTGCATCATCCAGAGCGGTTTGAAGAGGTTTTTTCGTTCTATCCATTAAATCTGCTGTAAGCTCTTCAAATTTCGCCCTTGTAAGTTCTGTTTCCAGATGTTTTGGTCCTGTATTATCAGCAGTAATAAAGGGCAAATTTATACTGGTTTGATAAAGTGATGATAATTCTATTTTTGCTTTTTCCGCAGCATCTTTCAGCCTTTGCATGGCACTTTTATCGTGCCTTAAATCTATTCCTTCCCTCTGCTGAAATTCTGTTACAAGATGTTCTGCAACTCTTCTATCCCAGTCATCTCCGCCAAGTCTTGTGTCACCACTAGTAGATTTTACCTGTATCACGCCTCCGCCTATTTCCAGTATTGATACATCGAATGTTCCTCCTCCAAGGTCAAAAACCAGTATAGTTTCTGTTTCGGAAGAACTATCCAGTCCGTAAGCAAGAGACGATGCAGTAGGTTCATTAATTATCCTCATTACTTCAAGACCTGCAATGGTTCCTGCATCTTTTGTAGCCTGTCTCTGACTGTCATTAAAATAAGCGGGTACTGTTATAACAGCCTGTTTAATTTCTTCCCCCAGATAACTTTCAGCATCTTTTTTCATTTTTTGTAGAATCATCGACGATATTTCCTGGGGTGTATATTCTTTATTATCAATCTTAACTTTATAGGAAGACCCCATCTGTCTCTTAATAGAAGTAACTGTCCTGTCAGGACTGCTTATAGACTGACGTTTTGCTATTTCTCCGACAAGTCTTTCTCCCGACTTGGAAAATCCGACGACAGAAGGGGTTAGCCTGCCTCCTTCTGCATTGGTTATGACTATAGGTTTACCTGCCTCCATAACAGCCATAACAGAGTTTGTCGTTCCTAAATCTATGCCAAGAATTTTAGCCACTTATAATCACCTCGATAATTTATAAGCTGATGGCAGTCAGCAATCAGCAGTCAGCAGTTAAGCAATCAGCTATCACCGGTCAGCAATCAGCTTATATTTATTTATTATTAATTCATTTATTCCTATTTCATTTCCAGATAGTTTTTTTATTAAGGGCCTGTAAAAAAACAGCCCTGAATCCATTAAGTAAAAACTTTTTTATATAAATCAGATGCCGCGTGTCAGGTTCGAATAACCTGACACCCAAAACCTGACACCCAAAACTGATATTTCAGTTTAATCTGACAGCTTTCAGCTATTTTACTTTTTCTTCTTAAACCAGCTGAGAATTTCGTCAGCTTCATCCTGTGAAGTCTTTTTAGTAACTTTAGGTCCGGCATCTCCTCCTGATGATGTTTTTGTAGGTGTAGAAGTCGGAGCAGTGCCTTCTCTGGACACAGGAGTACCTTCGAGTTTGAAGTACATGTCAGAGCTGAGAGAATACATTTCGTTTGTAAGTTCTGTAGTCATATCAGCAATCTTATCATAATCATAAGTTATTAATGCATCTTTAAGATTATCTATAATTCTTCTGACTTTACTTACATCTTCCGGTTTAAATTTATGTCCTATATCTCTGAGGGTTTTTTCTGCAGTAGCAAGTTCTGTATTTGCTTTATTTCTGACAGCAGCTTCTTTTCTCCTTGCTGCATCTTCTTCTGCGTATACGGCAGCTTCTTTTACCATTCTATCAATTTCTTCTGAATTCAAGTTGGTAGGAGACTGAATAGTAACCTTCTGTTTATTACCTGTAGCCATATCCTGTGCCACTACATTGACTATACCGTTTGCATCTATAGAAAAAGTAACTTCTATTTGAGGCACTCCTCTTGGTGCAGGAGGAATATTTGCCAGTTCAAATTTTCCGAGTGATTTGTTATGAGTTGCAATATCTCTTTCACCCTGCAGAACATGAACTTCTACAGTGGTCTGGCCGTCTGCTGCTGTAGTAAACATTCTGCTTTTTGAACATGGAATCTGAGAATTCCTTGGTATAAGCCTTGTAAACATACCTCCTACAGTTTCAATACCGAGGCTCAGAGGAGTGACGTCTAAAAGTACCATATCTTTTGTCTGTCCCGTAAGTACTCCTCCCTGAATGGCAGCTCCCATAGCAACTACTTTATCAGGGTCTACTTCTATACTTGGTTCTTTATTAAAGAATTTTCTTACAGCGGTATGTACCATAGGCATTCTTGTAGAACCTCCTACGAGGAGGATTTTATCAAGATCCATAGGGCTCAACCCTGCATCTGCCATAGCTTTTTTGGCAGGTTCATAAGTTCTCTGTATAAGATCAAGACTGAGTTGTTCAAATTTATCTCTTGTAATATTTACCTCAAGGTGTTTTGGCCCTGCTGCATCGGCAGCTATAAAGGGAAGGTTTATAACTGTTGAACTTTCATCTGATAATTCTTTTTTTGCTTCTTCTGCAGCTTCTTTTAATCTTTGCATAGCTACACGATCTGTACGCAAATCAATCGAGTACTGTTTTGTAAATTCTTCAACCAGATAGTCCATAATTCTCTGGTCCCAGTCATCTCCGCCAAGTCTCATATCTCCGCATGTAGCTATTACCTCAAATACTCCGCCGCCTATTTCCAGTATGGATACATCGAATGTTCCTCCGCCCAGATCATATACAAGAATCGTTTCAGTTTCATAGAGTTTATCCAGGCCATAAGCAAGAGAAGAGGCTGTAGGTTCGTTTATAATTCTCACGACATCCAGACCTGCAATAGTTCCCGCATCTTTAGTTGCCTGTCTTTCACTGTCATTAAAATAAGCCGGAACTGT
>JBEHWP010000272.1:0-7919 GCA_040217665.1 Vulcanimicrobiota bacterium | reverse complement strand
TTTAAGAAAGAAAAGGTAAATCAGACTGTAAATTCTATGTTAATCGAACGATATCCTTCAGATTTACAGGGACTTATATTTTATATCAATTCATTTATAAAACAATTCTTTACTGGAGGCTATCATGGGTAAGGTGTTTATATAATGATAAATAAACGGATATTGATTGTAGAAGATGAAAAATTGACTGTAGAAATGTTAACATACCCGCTGGAACAGGAAGGTTTTGAAATAATCAGTGCTTCTGATGGAGAGGAAGGTTTATTGAAGGCTTATAAAGATAAGCCTTCTCTTATTATTCTGGATATAATGCTCCCTAAATTAAACGGTATTGAAGTATGTAAAAGATTGAAAAATGATTTCAAAACTAAAAATATACCTCTCATTATGTTAACATGCCGTGATGATATGGATTTTAAACTGGAAAGCTTCAGAAATGGTGCAGATGACTATATAATAAAACCTTTTGACCTGAGAGAATTACTGGCTAAAGTTAAGAGTATTTTAAGACTTATAAATCTACAGAATACCCTTAAAGCTTCTATTGAGGAAGTGGAGAGGATATCTGTTATAAATGAGATCAATAAAGCAATCAGTTCCAGTCTTTATCTCGAAGAAATTTTGAAAATAATAGGCTGTCAGATCAGAAGATTGATAAATTACGATCTCATCAGTCTGGCTCTTCTGGATAAAGGAGATAAATTTGTAAAAGTTCGTACACTTATATCCCAGGAAAAAATCGAACTGGGAGATGAATTTTATATACCGGTTAACATATCCACTCTCAGGCAGAACCTTATATCCGGAACTATCTGTAATCCTTCTGAAAATAAAGTGACAGAGCTTCCCTGTTCAGGAGAAGAACTTCTGTCTGCTATTATTATTCCTCTTAAAGTGAGAAGGAAAACTATTGGAACTTTTAATGTGGCCAGTTATAGAGAAAATGCCTTTTCTGAAACTGAACTGGAGGTGGCAAATCAAATAGCTTTACAGGTTGCTATTGCAATGGAAAATGCCAGGCTTTATGAACATGTAAGTGAACTTGCCAATATTACAACAAATGCACCTCTGGCTATAATAGGAACAGATAATAATTCTATAATAACATCGTGGAATAAAGGAGCAGAAACAGTATTCGGTTATAAATTAGAAGAAATTATAGGTAAATCATCTCAGATATTAATCCCTGAGGACCTGAAAATTCAGAAAAATGAACTCCTTTCGGAAGCTCTCAGGAAAGGTATTCTGGAAGAGATAAACACTGAAAGAATGACCAGGTCAGGTACCCGTATACATGTTAAGATAACCTATACTGTTATAAAAGATGAAAAAGGTAAAAATATCGGCCTTGCACATATAATCAGAAATATTGAAAAAGAAATTGAATTACAGAGGCAACTCATACAATCTGAAAAACTTTCCACTATGGGCCAGCTTGTTTCAGGGGTGGCCCACGAGTTAAATAATCCTCTTACCGGTATAATAGGCTTTTCAGAACTGTTAATGCTGGAAGCAGATAAAAGTATTTATAAGGATTTAAAACGCATACAGGAAGAAGCAGCCAGAGCAAGAAGAATCGTTCAAAACTTATTATCTTTTGCCAGAATGCACAAACCGGAAAAAACAAAAATAGATATAAACGGTATAATAAAAAATGTGCTTGAACTTAAATCCTATGAAATGAGAGTAGATAATATCGAAATAAAATGTAATCTTGATCAGAATTTACCTGTTACTATGGGAGATCCCCATCAATTGCAGCAAGTATTTCTTAATATTATTAATAATGCCCATCAGGCCATTATATCAGCAGGCCGGTCAGGTGCTATGAATATAAGAACCTGTAAAAAAGAAACGAGTATTATTATTGAATTCAGTGATACAGGCCCCGGTATATCAAAAGAAAACCTGACCAGAATATTTGATCCTTTTTTTACAACTAAAGAAGTGGGAAAAGGAACAGGCCTTGGATTGAGTCTGTCCTATGGCATAATAAAAGATCACGGAGGTACCATTCAGGCCTTCAGTGAAGAAGGCAGGGGGGCAATTTTTGCAATAGCTCTCCCTATTATTGAGAATAATATTGTTTTTCCTGTGACTGATATATCAGGCATTAACCATAATATAAGAGATTTTGATATACTGGTCATAGATGACGAAGATACGGTACTTCAACTGTTCGATGAGACTCTGACAAGAGATGGAAACAGGGTGGAAATTGCCAGAGACGGCCAGACTGCTCTTGAAAAGATTTCAAACAAAGGTTACTTTGACATAGTAATATGTGATATAAAAATGCCGGCAATGAACGGGAGAGAACTTTTTCAATTGTTAAAAGAGCAAAAGCCGGAGCTTGCAGAAAATTTTATATTTATGTCCGGTGCAATAAATAAATTTGAAAATCTGAATTTTTTTAATCCTGAAGTAAATCCTTTTCTGGAAAAGCCTTTTTCTATAAATGAAGCTCTCAGAGCTATTTCCAGGCTGGTCAATAAAAATAAGAAAACATTTGTTTAACATACAGATTAAAGACTTTCTTTAAAAGTAAAGAAATAGAAGGATTTTTAATCAAAGTAACTAATATATAAAAATTTATATTATTTCGGGGGCTTATAGAAATATTTTAAGAGGTGATGAGATGCCCCTTTACTGCAGTAATTGTGGCGCTAAAAATTCTGATAATTCCAGGTTTTGCGGCAGTTGCGGCGTGGAATTGACTTCCGTCAGTATTACCGGCAATTCTCTGTCTCCCGGTGATGTGGTAGGAACTCGTTACAAAATTATTTCACTTATTAAAGCCGGAGGTATGGGGGCGGTATATAAGGCAACTGACGGAAGACTTGATAGAATTTGTGCGGTAAAGGAATTATTTTCTGATTACGACAACAATGAAGATCAGGATTATGCCATAAGAAGATTTAACAGTGAAGCTAAAATATTATCTAAATTACAACATGATCACCTCCCTGTAGTATATGATTACTTCATAGAAAACGGAAGATATTATCTTGTCATGTCTTTCATAGAAGGGGAAGACCTTGATACAATTCTGGAAAGGGAAGGAAGTCCCAATCTTCCTGAAGACAAGGTTGTCCAGTGGTCAAAGCAGATTCTTACAGTACTGGATTACCTGCACAATCAGGAGCCTCCTATAATTTACCGTGATATAAAACCTGCCAATATTATGATCAGGAAAGACGGAAGGGCAATGCTGGTAGATTTCGGTATTGCCAGAGTGGTTAGTCCTGAACAGAGAGTGTCGAAAACCTCTATAGGAACTGATGGCTACGCACCAAAGGAGCAGTATAAAGGTCAGGTGGAACCAAGAAGTGATATTTATGCTCTCGGTGCTACTATGCATCACTTGCTTACAGGAGAAATTCCTGTACCTCTTGATTTTGAGCCTATATCTTTCTTTAACGCCAATATTACACCTTCCCTGGAACAGATAGTTATGAAGGCGCTGGAAAGAGAAGTCTATAATCGCTTCGAACATGCAAAAGAAATGCTGGAGGCTCTTGAAACATATAGAATAATAAAACAGGAACAGAATATAAGCGATGATGTATTTGATCTTCAAATTGATGAAGAGGATTCTGTAGCGGATGAACTTTATGATTTAGATATTGAAGATGTTTCATCAGGCCCTTTAACTCCAATAGAAGAAGGAGATGAAGAAGAACTTTCTGTTCCCGGTCTCCTGGAATGGGCAGGTGAAAAAGATCCTATTACTCTTATAAGAGAAGAAGAGAAAAAACAGAGCCTTAAACCGGGGGAAATTTTTGACAGGGAAAAATTGGAAGAGTTCTCAAAGAGCTTTGAAGAGACGACAAAACAGGCAGGCCAGACCGGTGATATAATGTCTGAAGAAAAAGCCATGGATGAAGAAGTAATAGATGGGCCAGATGAAGTAGACATGGTAGAAGAATTTGAAGAAGGTTCCGGCGAGCTGGAAGGTAAACCTGTTATAGAAGAGGAATTTGATGAATTTTTTATAGAAGAAAATGAAGGCGAAGAAAATGAAGCGGAACTGGAAGAAGAATTTGATGAACTTTCAATAGAAGAAAGTGACGATGAAGAATTAAAAGAAGAAGTGGAAGAAGAATTTGATGACGTTTCAATAGAAGAAGAAAAAGAAATTGTCAGGGAAGAAATAGAGGAAGAAAAGGAACCGGACATAGAGGAAGAAAAAGAAGTAGAGATAGAAACAGCCAGTAAACAGGGGGTAGAGGAGAAAGAAGAAGAGAAAAAGGAAGAGATAGAACAGGAAATAGAGGAAGAGAAAAAAGAAGAGAAAGAGATAGAGATGGAAACAGCCAGTGAAGAAGTGACAGAAGAAGTCAGACAGGAAGAACGTTACTGGGGAAAAGAGGAATATAAGCAAAAAGATGGATTGTACTGGGGTAAAGAGGAATATACACAGAAAAATATCGATGAAACATCAGATTATTTTTTGAAAGGGAATATATTTTCTCAGGAACAAAAAAATGAGCAGGAAGAAGAAGTAAGGTTACTTGAAGAAGAACTGCAGAAAAAAGTTCAGGAAGAACTGAGAAAACTGGAAGAAGAAACAAAAGAAGAGGTAATGAAAGAAATACCGGGAAAAACAAAAGAAGAACCAGGTGAAGAAGTAAGAGAATATGTAAGTGATGAAAAAGAAATAACTGAAGAAATAATACAATATGCCGAAGAGAAAACAACATCCAGCCTGATAGATGTAGATGATATTATTCCCGCTCCTCAGAGAAAAAAACAAATAAAAGCAGTTGAAATAGTACGTAAACCAAAAGAGCAGATAGTTAAGCCTTTAAAATCATTTAATTCATTGCTTAAACCTTTTGGCGCCAATATGCCTGCATCCATAGTTCATCCGAAAGATGAAGTGGAAATGATTTATATACCATCAGGTCTTTTTGTAATGGGAAGTGATGACCCTGAAGATGATAACCCTAAAACACATGTATATTTATACGCTTATTATATAGATAAATACCCTGTTACCAATTTCCGTTACAATATTTTTTTACAGGAAACAAACTACACCGAACCGGAGAGCTGGAATTATTCTCTTCAGACAGCAGATCATCCTGTTATAGGTATAGACTGGGAAGATGCCAAAGCTTATGCCGACTGGTGCGGAAAGAGACTGCCGACAGAAGCGGAATGGGAGAAAGCAGGTAGAGGAACAGATGAGAGAATGTATCCATGGGGGCAGGAATGGGATAAATATAAATGTAATAACGGGAATATGGACGATCCTGATATAGTTGAAAAAATGCTTGATCTGGAAAATGATAGAGGTACGACTCCCATTGGTTCTTTTGCCGGAGGTGCCAGCCCTTATGGTGTTATGGATATGTCTGGAAATATTGCCGAATGGTGTTCTGATGTATATAAATCACCGCTGGTAAGCGGTAAACTTAAAAAAGGAGAGAAGGAAAGAGAGAAAGATTTAAGGGTCTGTAAAGGCGGTTCCTGGAGAGATGTTCTTATAGAGAGTTTTCATATATCTCATAGAAGAAAAGCCCTTTATTATGAAACATTCGATGATGTAGGATTCCGATGCTGCCAGACTCCCAGGCATTTATAGGCAATGTCAGACAATAACGCAGAATCATTATGACACCCTGTTACAGGTGCCATAATGATAAATAACTATGTGTTATTTAACTTTTTCTACATTGCAGATTTTAATGGCTTTAAAACCACCTTTTTCACATACACAGCCTTTAACGGTGATTTTATCCATAGCCATTGATGCTGCATCTTTTTCAGGAACATTACATTGACAGCAGAACATAGCCATGTAAATAGTTCCTTTATCATCTACGAATAAAAGAGGCTGTCCTGCTTCGGCACACTTTACTGTACATTCTTTCATTTTTGCTGTATCCACTGTTTCTCCGTCTTTTATCATAACATAACAGGGACATACGAACATACCTGTAAATGTTGCTTCATCTTTGCATCCCTCACAGGAGCAGTCTTTGTCTTTGCATTCGGTGCATTTGTCTTTACATTCAGGACAGGAGCAGTCTTTGTCTTTGCATTCGGTGCATTTGTCTTTACATTCCTGGTCTGAACATGGTTTTTCTTTATCTGTACACTGGCCACAATTAGCAAGTAAAAATTGATTTATGGCAAGCATAGAAATAAGAATTACTGCAATTAAAATAACAATTTTTCCGTATTTCATTAAATTCACCTCCTGATTATATATTTTTGTGAATCCTTTATAAAATTTTTAACAGTAAAAAATATAACATATCTTTAATATTATGTCAATTTATAATCAGTGAAAAGTGAGTAGTGAAAAGTGAAAAGTAAGTAAAATTTCGTTTTTATAACTTTTTATTCTGAATATGCTGTGACAGATTGCTTTTCCCATTTTATATGGGATTACCTGTCATTTTAATATACAATCCTTGAGTAGTGAATGTTAAATAATGTCTTATTCTATTCACTTTTCACTGTTCACTAAAGTATATTGTTTCTCACGGTCTTATATGTTATAATACCGTGAACCATTTCCTTAAATGGAAGGAAGAGATTAAATGAAATTTGCCAGAGTTATAGGGAATGTAGTCTGTACTCAAAAAGATGAGGGACTGGTCGGATGGAAACTGTTAATAATACAGCCTGTTGACCTGGAGTTCAAGCCGAAAGGCGAAACACTTGTCGCTGCTGATGCGGTAGGCGCCGGAGAAGGAGAGCTTGTTCTGTTTGTATCAGGTTCTTCTGCACGTCAGACAGATGCAACAAAAAACAGACCATGCGATTGTGTTATATCAGCCATAGTAGATTCTGTAGAAAGAGAAGGACAGATAATCTTCAGAAAATTTGAAACAGAAGGCTATACATAATTTGTAAGTTATGAAGAGATACCTTTCATGAAAATTACGTATGTTTATGAATAAAGTAAAATAGCCAGGGCGAATTATAGAGCGTTTATTATCCTCGCGTCACGCGTCACGCGTTATGATGGAGAAGGTTTTAGATAAATATGTTACCTGCTAAAGTTATAGGACGGGTAGTGGCAACAAAAAAAGTAGAATCTCTTACAGGTATTAAACTCATCCTGCTTCAGCCTACTGACTGGGAAGGGAACCCTGAGGGAGATTATCTTGTAGCAGCAGATTCCGTATCTGCAGGATATGATGAATTTGTATTTTATGTAGAAGCAAGGGATGCTGCAGTGGCTTTCCCTGTAGCTCCTCCCGTAGATGCGACTATAGTGGGTATTATAGATGGTGTTAAGCAGGGAGAATAACAATGTTCGTAGCAAAGGTTATAGGAGTTCTGTGGTCTACCTGTAAATCCCCCGGTCTGGAGGGATTGAAACTCTGTCTTGTACAGAAAATGCATGGAATTACAGGTAATTTATCCGGGAAACCTGTTATGGCAGTGGCAGATAAAATAGATGCAGGACCGGGTGATACAGTGCTTGTACTGGATGAAGGAGGCTCTGCAAGAAGTATCCTGAAAAGAGATGAGGCACCGGTAAGAACTGTTATAGTCGGTATAGTAGATCAGGCTACAGTGGAAGGTAAAACAGTCCGATATACTTAGTATCGTAACAGGTAAATTGGTACCCAAAAAATATGGAACACGCTCCTGTCGCTGTCCGGGCTCTGGAGGAAAAGATATGCCGTATTAAAAGAGAGTTGTAAATTATATAGACGCAAAATATTAACAGTCTGCAAAACCGGTTTGCCACGCAACAGGATCATATCTTTTCCGGAAGAGTCCGGCAGTGGAAAGGTATGGGACGACTTTTCGGATAGGCTCTTAGTATCCTCCCTTCACGACTCACTAATACCTGTTCTGCGGGACAATACTTCCGAAATTCTGTACACATTTAAATTTTTGTATGCCATAGCATTCAGGATCATTATAAAAAGCTGCGCCACATCCAAGAT
>JBEHWP010000271.1:0-7931 GCA_040217665.1 Vulcanimicrobiota bacterium | reverse complement strand
CACTTTCTACCGTAATCTCTCCATTATGCTTTTTTATTATATCATAGGTTATGCTCAAACCGAGACCTGTTCCTTTCCCTACATCTTTTGTGGTAAAAAAAGGCTCGAAAATTCTATTTTTTACCTCTTCAGACATGCCGTGTCCCGTATCTGATACAGAGATAAAAATATTTCCTCTGTCATGCCAGGTCTTTATAATGATCTCGCCGAAATGTTCAATTGCCTGGGAGGCATTTACCAGTAAATTCATAAATACCTGATTGAGTTCCTGAGGGTAACATTTAATGTGTGGAATATTTCCGTAATCTTTTTTTACTTCCGCCTTATATTTAAGTTCATTCCACACAATATTTACAGTGCTTTCAATACATTCATTAATATCGGCCATTTTATAAGAAGCTTCATCTATTCGTGAAAAAGTTTTTAAATTTTGAACTATTTTACTTACCCTTTCTGTGCCATCGAGCGATTCTTTAATGAGATCTTTTATATCTTCTTTTATATACTCAATCTTCAGTTTATTCTGCTTTGTTTTAAGCTCTTCAACTGCTTCGCTTACATTCAGTTTTTCTATAATCTCTGACTGAAAATCAATAAATTCAGTAAATTTATCTATATATTTATTGAGAGCCCTTAAATTTCCGGAAACAAACCCTATGGGATTATTTATTTCATGAGCCACTCCTGCGGCTAACTGTCCTATGGAAGCCATTTTCTCCCTCTGAAGTATTGCAGATTGAGCAGATTTGAGTTCTCTATAGGTTTCTTCAAGTTTTCTGTGGCTTTCCCATACTTCTTCTTCGGCTTTCTTTCTGTCTGTAATATTTTCATGAGAAATCACTATTCTTACAGCGCCTCCATTAGAAAATTTTGTTACTTTTCCCGTAAACCATCTCTGTTCTACCGGAGAGTCGCAGGAATATTCAAGAGAAAATACATCTTTCTCACCTTTCATTACACTTCTTATTCCTTCGGCAAAAGCTCTTGCTTCTCCGGCAAATTCTCCTGCAGCTCCGTCGCAGACGTGAAGATAATTTGCACCTTCACAGACATTTACTTCTGCATTGTTTTCAATGGCGAAATCTTCCCATGCCTTATTTACGGTAATAATTTCTCCATGTTCGTCCACTATGGCAATATGTGCCGAAAGAGAATCTATAGTAGAGCGAAGAAATTTCTCGCTGTCTCTAATAGCTTCTTCTATTTTTTTTCTCTGAGTTATATCTCTTAAAATACCTGTAGCATGCCAGAACCCCTTTATGTTTACCGATGAAAGAGAAATTTCTACGGGAAATTCTTCACCGTTTTTTCTTACGGCAGTCAGTTCAAAGGTTTTTTCCGAAGTTACCTCTTTACCTTTCTTCATAAATTCTTTAAAAATTTCGAAATAACTGCTATGAAATCTTTCAGGACCAACCAGACTGATAAAGTTTTTTCCATCTGCTTCCTGTCTTCTGTATCCGAATATTTTTTCCGCTCCTTTATTCCATATAGAAATATTACCTTCTGCATCGAGCATAACAATACCATCCCTGACAGTATTACCTATAATTCTGAATTTTTCTTCACTTTCTCTGAGATCTCTTTCTATCTGAATATTCTGTACTGCAAGGAGAGACAACTGATTTGCTATGAGATAGAGGGCCTCACAGATTTTTTTAAACTGTACCACAGGCATTCTTTTGACTTCTTTTAATGCACTGTAATATTCTTTTTCATCTGCTCCTATTTCTCTGGCATAGTCCATCATTTTTTCTATATCGGCATCTTCGTCAAGTATCTGTCCTATAAGCCAGTTCGCCACATGTCTGTCACCTACCCTGATGCTTGTTCCTCCGTCCCAGAGAGAGCCGCTCAGACATGGCTGAAATACAGGGCCTGAAGGATTGTATTTCCCCAGTATGGCATCTGAATGATAACAGTTTTTCCTTCCTTTCTCTGTCTTTCTTATGATGTCATTGCAGAGTCTGCAGAAATTACTCGGTTTTGTAATAGGGGTGCCGTCAACTTCCGTAATGATTGATGCCACATCTGTAGCTTCCGAAAAAATATCCTGTATCTTCTGTATTTCATCTATGTGGAATAGATCGTGAAAGGTTATATTCTCTGTATTTACATCGGGATGGTCAGGGGAAATAAGTTTTTGTTTGAGTATTTCCTGTAACTGTTTTTTTTCAGTATTATCTTCGGCAAGAATATCTATTTCGTCATGAAGTTTTTTTATTCTATCGTGCTCTCCCATTTGTTTTCTCTCCTGTTAAGTAGTGAATAGTGAATAGTGAATAGTGAGTAATTCTTATTCTTTTCACTTTTCACTAAATATTATATAGGAAAAGAAGAAAATTATAAAGAGAAAGAAAAAAATAATATGAGGAAAGATTGTGTTTTTAAATCACCTGTCATTTTTAAATGCAATCCACTGCTCTAATCATAGTTCATAGAGATTGATTTTATATTTTCTTACTGTTATAATTTAAGTATAAATAAGTAGTTATTCCGACTATAGAAGGGAGGAGTAAGAAATGATTATTGAAGATAAAGTATCAGAACTGGAAGAGATGTTAAAACGTCTTGCTTATATACAGATGAACAGCCAGATGAATACAGACAGGATAATCAATGAATTAAAGGAAGATTCAAGAAAATTCAGGGAAGATATAAAAAAAGATTTAGAAAAAACAAGAGAAGATATGAAGAAAAGTGCTGAAAGACTTGATGAGAAACTGGCAAAAAACAGTGAAGATATGAAGGAAGATACAAGAAAATTACATGAAGAATTGGACAGATTCAGAGAAACTGTGGAAAAAGACAGGGAAAAAATGAATAAGAAATGGGGAGACCTGGCAAATAAATGGGGAACTATTCTTGAAGATATGGTCATTCCCAATATAGAAGAAGTTGCAGAAAAACGTTTCAGTCTTACAGATTGTGATGACCTTATGATAAGAAGAACTAAAAGGAATAGTAAATGTCGAGAAAAATCAAGAGAATTCGATATTATAGCAGTATATGGAAATAAAATTCTTCTTAATGAAACAAAAGCCTCTCCGAAACAGGATTATATGAATAATTACATTCAGTTAATAAAAACTTGTGAATTTTTTGATTATTTCCCCGAGTATAAAGGTTATGAAATTATACCGATATTTTCCACATTATATTTTCCTGATGAAGCACTGAAGTATTTATCTAAAAATAAGATTTATGCTATGGGGATAAAAAAAGATTCTATGGATATTCTGAATTTTGATGACGTTGAACGGTGATTTTAATCCAGGTCACTCTTCACCGATAACTGCTATAACTTTATCAAGTTCTTTCTGAAGATTTTCGTAGAGATCAGATAAATCGGAAATTTCTCCATTTTTGGCTGCCCGTTCCATCTGACAGGCGAGTTTCGCCATTACTTTTGCTCCGATGTGGCCTGAAGAACTTTTCAGAGAATGACCGTTTAATGCAATATCACCTGCTTTACCTTCTTCTATTGCTATTTTGAGATTTTTCATTAAAGACGGAGCTTCTTCTATAAATATTATATACATTTCTTTAAGGAGTTCTTCATCATTACCTATGGCTTCAAGGGCTTCTTTTTTATTTATTATGACATCAGCTTCGGCTGAAGTTTCTGATGAAATCGTATCAGGCCCTTCATCAGGCCCTTCTTCAGAAGAAGTATATTTCTCTATTACCTCAAAGACTTCCTTTAATTTTAAAGGTTTTGCTATGTAATCATTCATACCTTCCGATAAAAACCTTTCCCTGTCTCCCTTCATGGCATGGGCAGTCATTGCTATGATCGGTATGTCTGTGTCACGGTCCCTTATAAGTCCTGTAGCCTGTATGCCATCCATGACAGGCATCTGTATATCCATTAAAATCAGATCGAATTTTTCACTGCCGTATATTTCTAAAGCTTCTTTCCCGTTATTTGCAATAACTACTGAATGTCCCCGTTTCTTGAGCAAACTAGTAGCAAGTTTTTGATTTGTAAGCACATCTTCTGCAAGCAGTATATGGAGCTTTTTTGAGGTTTTTCCTATGGAATAGTCTTTTCCCTTATCTGTAACAGAAGCTCTTACAGGTTTTCCCAGAACAGTAAGTATTTTGTCAAGTAATATATTTCTTGTTACAGGTTTATTGAGATATCCTTCTATACCTATCTTTTTACAGCATTCCAGTTCCTCTTTAGTTCCTGCCGATGTGAGAAGTATTATGGGTGTCCCTGATAATTCGCTATTGGATTTTATCTTGCCTGCAAGTTCAAGTCCGTCCATACCGGGCATCTGAAAATCGAGGAGAGCAAGGTTAAACGGTTTACCTTCCGATTTTGCCATCCACATGGCGGCAAGTGCTTTTTCTCCTCCCTCTACTTCCACACATGTGAAGCCCCATCTGATCACTATCTCACGCAAAATCAGTCTGTTTGTGCTGTTGTCATCTACTATCAGTATATGGAGTCCCTGTAAGGAGGTAATTGATATTTCTTCTTCTTTTATATCGGGAGCTATATCAAAGAAACCGGTAAAGTGAAATTTACTTCCTTTACCCTGTTCACTTTCTACCCACATATCGCCCTTCATGAGTTTTACTAACTGTTTTGATATGGTAAGCCCCAGTCCTGTTCCTCCGTATTTTCTGGTTGTGGAACCATCTACCTGGGTAAAACTTTCAAAAATGCTATCGATTTTACCGGCCGGTATGCCTATACCTGTATCTGATACGGTGAAGTGTAACAGAACAATATGCCCGTCATTCTTTTCTACATCTACATTGAGCAATACTTCTCCTTTATCTGTAAATTTTATGGCATTTCCGATAAGGTTTATCATTATCTGTCTCAGACGTGCCGGATCCCCTTTTATTTTTTTCGGCACTTCCGACCTGATATGGAGTAACAGTTCCAGACCTTTTTTGTGGGCCTGAATTGCCATAGTATTTACTATAAATTCAAGTGTGAGAGGCAGATCGAAATTCAGTGACTCCAGTTCCATCTTACCTGCTTCCAGCTTGGAAAAGTCAAGAATACTGTTCAATAAAAAGAGAAGTGATTCTGCCGAATGTTTTACTGTTTCAAGATATTCTCTCTGTTCCAGAGTAAGATGGCTGTCAAGGGTGAGATCAGTCATGCCTATGATGGCATTCATAGGGGTCCTTATTTCATGGCTCATATTGGCAAGGAATTCGCTTTTTGCTTTATTGGCTGTTTCCGCTTCTTCTTTTGCTTTTTTCAGTTCTTCCCGGGCTGTTTTTTCAAGTGTTATGTCGGAAAGAATTGTGGCAAAATAATATTTTTCATAGCTATAGGCTGTTACAGACATCCATTTCTTAAGAGATCTGAAGAAATATTCTGTTTTTGTAGAACTGCAATTTAATGCCACATTACCATAAGTATTTATAATATTTTCCCAGCCATAAGGAGAATCTTTTATGTCAGGCATTACTTCCGTAATTTTTTTCCCTGTAACATCGCCAAGTCCTGTAAGCCTGTGAAAAGCATCATTGGTGGAAAGGAAAACATAATCTACAGGCTTTTCATTTTCATCTACCAGGAGTCTGTAATAGGCAAATCCGTCAACCATATTTGCAAACAGTGAGCGGTATTTTGCTTCACTTTTCTTTAATTCCGTTTCAGCCTGTTCCAGTCCTGTGAGCATGTTGTTAATATGTTTGCCCAGCCTGGAAAGTTCATCGTTGCCTTTAACAGTTACTCTCCTGGAAAGATCTGTTTTATTACCTATAGAGCTTACATCATCACTTAATCTGGCAACTGGAGATAAAACCATTTTTTCCAGAATTAAAAGGGTAAGTATTAAAAAAGCCAGGCCTGTTATGAGAAGAGAAATAAGCAGATAATGAACACTTCTGAGTCCCTGGTTGTAAATCTCTCTTTTATTTTCGACTCTTATTACAAGGGCAGGTTTTCCGTAAATATCTTTCACTGCCGTATAGGCAAGACTTTTATCATTATTTATGTTTTTTATAAAAATAGGATTTCCCGAATTGTTTCCGACAATATTTTTTACTTCAACAGGGACTGAGCCTGAAGCCAGAGGAAAAAAGTCAACAGATATATGTGTAACTTCTGCTAAATTTGCAATTTCCTCACTGTCCAGAAATCTCCCCATAAGGAGCTTTCCTCTTGATGGACCTGTACCTTCAGTTGATATTATGTCTCTTAAAGATATCATTAAAATACCTTCGGGAAGCATTATTATACCTTCTACGGCAGTATGTATATCAGGATTTTTTAATAGAGGACTTCCGGCATAAATATGTTTCCTCAAGCTCTCCGGAACAGAGAAAAGCAATTTCCCTGTTTCAGGTTCAATACTGTTACCCTGAAATATATGCCCGTCAGAAGAGACGAAAACAAGGAAATTGATATTTAAATTATTAAGGGAAAGATATGTAATATTACTGTCTATATAAGCTTTATTGCGGTCTTTCATAAATATACAGGTGTCATTCCAGTTTGACCAGTCTGCAGTCGATATACTTATCTTTTTGATTTTTTCATTTAAAGCATCAATCACTCTGTCGATATTATCTTTATTTTTCTGCTGTTCCAGTAAATAAATATGCTTCAACACTATATGAGAGGAAATAATATAAAGGGATATTACTAAAAATACAAGGGTCAGTGATATAATTATAAGTGTTTTAAATCTTAAAGACATAATATTACCATATATATACATATATTTTTATTTTATTCAATTATTTTTATGACTTTCCTTCTTGATTATAGTCGAAATTTAATTATAATTAAAGTAATTCCAAATACCGAATCGATGATAAATAAAATTTTATATGAGCCTCGCGTCACGCGCCACGCGTCACGCGTTACGAATACGATATGCAGACATTTGCAGGACATGAAGTATTGCTGACTCTATACAAAGATATTACTCTCTGGCTGTGTACAGGATATACTGATGTACCTGCCTGTTCTTTCTCTCTGTCAATTATCTTTCCTTCTCTTATGGCAGTGGAAGACTGTTATAGAGGACTGGATAAAAAACCGGACAATGAGGATCTTCATTTTACTCTTTATAATTTACTTAAATTTAACAGATCTGTATCTATGTTTCATCTTGAACAGGCTGTAGAGAATAATCAGGAAAAATATGGTTTTCTTTATTTTTCGGCAGCCAGTGAATTTTATAATAAGGGAGAATTGAAGCAGGCAAAAAAATATCTCTGGAAGTCTGTAGAATTAAATCCTCCTGACAGAGATGCCTGTGCTCTACTGGGAGATATATACAGAAAAGAAAATAAATTCAATACATCTGTAAAAATATTAAAAAAAGGATTGAAATTTTATCCTGATTATCCTGTATATTATATTCTGATGGGAACGGTTTTACTGAATAACGGAAGTATAAAGCAGGGACTGTCATATTTCTTATCTCTTACGGAGACAGACAATGAATTTACGGGACTTGCCCTTTTTAAAGCAGGTCTCTGTTATTTAATGATAGGCCTCTATGACAGAGCAATAGAGACGTTTACCGAACTTTCCCTTAAATATCCTTCAAATCCCAGGGGGCCTTATGCTCTGGAATTTATGGATAAAATCAAGTAAGAACCTGTCCGAAAAGTCCTTTTAGATCTGTTCAAGCAGAGTCTGTGAAAGATGACTCTCTACTTTTCGGATAGTCTCTAAGGAGCAGTCAGGAAATAACTACATCATAGTTAAAGTTTATATCGTGACGCGTAATGCGTAATGCGTGACGCGAGGATATTGCTCGTTCTAACAATTTGCCGGAGTTGTTTTTCTTGCAATCCTGAGTACCGCTCCAGGTAAATTGGTACCCAAAAAATATGGAACACGCTCCTGTCCCTGTCCGGGCTCTGGAGGAAAAGATATGCCGTATTAAAAGAGAGTTATAAATTATATAGACGCAAAATATTAACAGTCTGCAAAACCA
>JBEHWP010000270.1:0-7943 GCA_040217665.1 Vulcanimicrobiota bacterium | reverse complement strand
TATGATTTTAGAAATAGGAACAGAAGAACTCCCTGCAGGCTTTATTCCTCCCGCTCTTGTACAGTTAAAGGATATGATGGTTAAAGAGCTCACTGCTGCCAGGCTTGATTTTCAGAATGTTATAACTATGGCAACTCCGAGAAGGCTGGCAGTTTTTGTTGAGAACCTCTCAGACAGACAATCTGATGTAGCTAAAGAAGTAAAGGGCCCTCCCAGAAAAGCTTCCTATGACGGGAATGGCAATCCTACTGCTGCAGCCACAGGTTTTGCAAAATCTCAGAAGGTTGACTTGAAAGATCTCTTTATAAAGACTGTCGGACAGGGAGAATATATCTTTGCCAGAGTTTTAGAAGAAGGTAAATCTTCTGTAGATGTTATGTCCGGGGTGCTTCCGGCCATTATTAAAAAGATTTATTTCCCCAAAAATATGTACTGGGAAGAAAGTCTTTTTCGTTTTACCCGTCCTGTTCGCTGGATACTGGCACTTGCCGGCCCTTCTGTCATACCGTTTAAAGTGGCAGGTCTTTCTTCCGGAAGAATTACTTACGGACACAGATTTTTAAGTTCAGGTCCCATAGAGATTCCCGATGCAGATCAATTTAAAGAATTGCTTTATAAGAATATGGTAATTCTGGATCACAATCAGAGGAAAGATATGATAGAAAAAGAGATAGCCTGTCTTACAGAAGCTTCGGGAGGTGCTATCCTGGATAACCCTTCACTTATGGATGAAGTAAACTTTCTGGTAGAATATCCTGCCTGTTTTACAGGCTCATATTCACCGGATTATCTGGAACTTCCCAGGGAGGTACTTGTTACTGTAATGAGCAAACATCAGAGGTATTTTGCTGTTACAGACAATAAAGGCAATATACTGCCTTATTTTGCAGCTGTCAGAAATGGCGATAAGAGAGGACTTGACCTGGTAAAACTGGGGAATGAAAGGGTTCTTGATGCACGTTTTGCAGATGCGAAATTCTTCTTCCATGAAGACAGAAAGGTTTCTCTTGATACACATCTTCCAAAGCTTAAAAGTATAGGATTTCAGAAAAATCTGGGTACCATGTTCGATAAGTCGGGAAGGATAAAAGAACTGGCAATATTTATACTTACCTCTATGAGACGTAAAGAACTGATAAAAGACGGAGAGAGGGCAGCAGAAATATGCAAAGCAGACCTTGCTTCCAATATGGTCAAAGAATTCCCAGAACTTCAGGGAATTATGGGAGGTATATATGCCTCAGGCGAATCTGGAGAAGTCTGCAAAGCTATAAGGGACCATTATAAACCTGCCTTTTCTCAGGACACACTTCCTGAAACTCTTACAGGACAGGTTATAAGTTTTGCAGATAAACTGGATTCTGTAGCAGGCTGTCTTGGTATGGGCTTTCTCCCTACAGGTTCGGCAGATCCCTACGGGCAGAGAAGGTATATACTCGGAGTTATAAGGCTTTTAGCCGATGGCTATATAGAAGGATCTCTTCCGGAATACTTCTCAAGAGCTTTTGATCTTTACATACAGGGAGGTTTTTCCCTGAAAGATAAGAATAAGGTTACAGAAGATTTCGAAGAATTTACATTTCAGAGACTTGAAAATTATCTTTTATCTGCCGGTTTAAGATATGATGTTATTAAATCAATCAAACATGGCGCTTTAAGAAATATTAAAGATACTATCTTAAGAGTTAAAGCCATTACTGCCCTAAGAGATTTGCCAGAGTTTTTATCTCTTGTTGCTGCTTTTACGAGAGCCTTTAATATATTAAAGAAAACACCGGCAGACAGGGCTGAATTTTCATTAAACCTTCTCCGGGAAGAAGAGGAAAAAGCTCTTTATGAACATTTCAAAGAAACATCTGAAGATGTTCAGAGATTATTTCTTGTTCCTGATATGGTTGATTATCCGGAGGTTATGAGAAAGCTTTCATCTCTTCGTCCCAGTATAGATAAGTTTTTTGATAAAGTTATGGTTATGGTTCCTGATGAAACTCTCAGAAATAACAGGCTTTCTCTTCTGGATATGGTTGTCAATCTGTATCTGAAGGTTGCAGATTTTTCTGAAATAGTTGTAGAAGGAAGTAATATTGTATAATTTTACCAGACAGGTAAAAAACTTATCCTTTATAAAAGGATTTGGATTTTCCTTGTCGAAATATGGAATTTCTCATTTCGTATTTAATTTTATTATGAGTAATAACAAAGGAGGACTATTAAATAATGACGGAATGTGCATGTAATTGTAATAAAAGGATATATCTTTTCGAAGAAGGCAATAAAGATATGAAAGACCTTCTCGGAGGTAAAGGTGCCAATCTTGCTGAAATGACCAATATTGGCCTTCCTGTGCCACCGGGTTTTACAATAACCACCAGAGTATGTAATGAATTTATAGAAAAAGGTGGCCTTCCTGATGGACTTATGGAAGGAGTAAAGGAATATGTAGGTGTAATCGAGAAAAAAATGAACAAAAAATTCGGTGATCCTGCAAATCCTCTTTTATTTTCAGTAAGATCAGGCGCTAAATTTTCTATGCCGGGTATGATGAATACCATACTTAATCTCGGACTTAATGACGAAACTGTAAAGGGTCTTGTAGAACTTTCCGGTGACGAACGTTTTGCCTATGACTGTTACAGAAGATTTATCGATATGTTCAGTGATGTAGTGCTCGGTGTTGAACATCATGATTTTGAGGCTATTTTAAAAGGATATAAGGAAAAATTGGGTTTCACCCAGGATACTGAATTCAAGGCAGAACACTGGAAAGCTATAGTGGAAGATTTTAAAACCCTTGTAAAGAAAGAAAAAGGAGAATCCTTCCCTTCTGACCCGTGGAAGCAGTTAGAACTTGCCATATGTGCCGTATTCAATTCATGGAACGGTCATAAAGCAATAACCTACAGAAATGAATTTAAGATACCTCATGATCTCGGCACAGCAGTCAATGTTCAGACCATGGTATTCGGTAATTTCTTTGGTGAAAGCGGTTCAGGTGTTGCATTTACAAGAGATCCTTCATCTGGAACAAAGGAAATCTATGGAGAATTTCTTGAAAATGCACAGGGTGAGGATGTAGTGGCAGGTATTCGCACTCCCAAACATATAAGTCAGATGAAAGTTGATGTGCCCCATCTTTACAATGAATTTGCAAAGATATGCGATATTCTTGAAAAACATTACAGAGATCTTCAGGATCTGGAATTTACCTTTGAACATGGCAAACTCTTTATGCTTCAGGCCAGAGTAGGTAAAAGAACCACTCAGGCTGCTGTAAAGGTTGCCTATGATATGGTAGAAGAAGGACTTATAACAAAAGAAGAAGCAATCATGAGAATTGATCCCACTCAATTAAATCAACTTCTTCATCCCCGTATTGCACCTGCTGCAAGAAAGAAGGCAGAAAAAGAAGGACTTCTTCTGGCAGAAGGTTTACCGGCCTCTCCCGGTGCAGCTACAGGTTCTGTAGTATTCAGTGCAGACCTTGCAAGAGAAATGGGCGATAAAGGAGAAAAGGTGCTTCTTGTAAGACCTGTTACCAATCCTGACGATGTCCATGGTATGATTGCTGCAAAGGGTGTTCTTACCAGTGAAGGCGGTATGACAAGCCATGCCGCAGTAGTGGCAAGACAGATGGGTAAGCCATGTGTCGCCGGATGTACCAACATTAAGATTGATCTTGTGAAAAAAGAATTTACAGTCGCCGGCAAAACCGTTAAAGAAGGCGATATTATTACTATAGATGGTGCTTTTGTTAAAGAAGGAAAAACTGTAGGACAGGTATTCTACGGAAGACTTGAAACAGAAGCTCCTGAATTAAGCCATGAAGCAAAAACCATTCTTGACTGGGCAGACCAGATCAAACGTCTTGGTATTCATGCAAATGCCGACACACCTGAAGATGCGGCAAAGGCCCGTAATTTTGGTGCCAGAGGTATTGGACTCTGCAGAACTGAACATATGTTTATGCAGCCGGAACGTCTTCCCATAGTTCAGGAAATGATTATTGCCGATACGCCTGAAGCAAGAAAAAATGCTCTCGCAAAACTTCTCCCCGTGCAGAGGGAAGATTTCTACGGCATACTGAAAGCTATGGAAAGCTGTCCTGTTACAATAAGACTTCTTGATCCTCCTCTTCATGAATTCTTACCGGTTCTTGATGATCTCCTTGAAGAAGTAATAACCTTAAGGGTTACAGGGAAAGATCCTGAACTTCTGAAAGAAAAGGAAAAAATTCTCAGAAGAGTAAGAGAACTTCATGAGTCAAACCCCATGCTCGGTCTCAGAGTATGCCGTCTCGGCATAGTATATCCTGAGATTTATGAAATGCAGGTAAGAGCTATATTTGAGGCAGCATGTCAGCTCGTAAAAGAAAAGGTCAATGCAGTGGTAGAGGTTATGATACCCGGCGTGGGCCATCAGCAGGAAATGAAATTCACCCATGACAGTGCCAGACGTATAGCTGAAGAAGTGATAAAAGAAACAGGTGTCCATGTTGATTACAAGATAGGCACCATGATAGAACTTCCAAGGGCCTGTACCGTAGCAGATCAACTTGCAGAATATGCGGAATTTTTCTCGTTCGGTACAAATGATCTGACTCAGACAACCTTCGGATACAGTCGTGATGATGCAGAAAGAACCTTTATTCCTGCATATTTAAAGAATCATATCCTGAAGGTCAATCCTTTTGAAGAGTTAGATAGAGACGGTGTGGGTAAATTGATGAAGATGGCCATTGAGCTTGGTAAAAGCAAAAGAGCCAATCTTAAAATAGGTATCTGTGGTGAACATGGTGGAGAACCTAATTCTGTAGAGTTCTGCCACATGATCGGTCTTAATTATGTAAGCTGTTCTCCTTACAGAGTTCCTATTGCAAGACTGGCTGCAGCTCAGGCCAAGATTAAGAACGGTTAGTGAGAGGTGAAGAGTGAAGAGTGAAGAGTGAAGAGTTTTTACTCTTCACGCTTCACCGGTCACCGATACATGAGCAGGATAACAGAAGAACTCATAGGAGAAATAAAAAATAAAAATAATCTGCTCGATCTTATATCCTGTTATGTTACCCTGAAAAAAAGCGGAAAGAGTTATCAGGGACTCTGTCCTTTCCATTCAGAAAGGACTCCTTCTTTTTCAGTAAATCCGGAAAAAGGTTTGTGGTATTGTTTTGGCTGCAGCAGCGGAGGAGATATTTTCGACTTCCTGAAAAAAGTAGAAAACCTCTCTTTTTTTGAAGCTGTAACATCTCTGGCTGAAAGGGCCGGCATAGCCATACCAGAATCTGAGGGAACCGGGTATTCCGAAGCTTATAAGGATAAAAAGGATCTCTATACTCTTAACAAACTTGCAGCGGATTTTTACCACTGGGTTCTTCTGAAACAGACAGATAGTAATGCTGTATCATATCTTAAAGAGAGAAAAGTGACCGGAGATATAATAGTAAAATTTAAAATAGGCTACGCGCCTTTTGATAAACAGTCTCTGGTTAAAGTGTTAAATAAAAAGAAATATTCTATGGAACTGGCTCTCAGCGGAGGCCTTGTAAGAAGGGAACAGGACGGTCATTACAGGGATTATTTTATAAACAGAATTATGTTCCCTATTTTTGATCTCCGTGACAGGGTTATAGGGTTCGGAGGTCGTATAATAGGAGACGGTAATCCGAAATATTTAAATACTCCTGAAACGCCGGTTTTCAATAAAGGAAAAAATCTTTATGGTCTTAATATGGCCAGAAAAAGAGAAGATAAGGCTTCTCCTTTAATACTTACAGAAGGTTATATGGATCTTCTTTCGGTAAGCCAGGCAGGTTGTGAAGGAGTTGTTGCTTCTCTTGGTACTTCTCTTACTATGGAGCAGGCCAATCTTCTGAGAAAATTCACTTCAGAAGTTATACTCGCCTATGATGCAGATACGGCAGGCGTTTCTGCTACAGGTAGAGGAGTGGGATTGTTAGAAAGTGCGGGACTTTCTGTCAAATCTTTAATTCTGCCTGAAGCAAAAGATCCCGATGAATTTATAAGACTTAAAGGAAAAGATGCTTTTCATAAAATCCTGGAAGACAGGGTGGATTATTTTTTCTATCTCATTACATGGCTTGAGAAAAAATATGATCTTACTACAAAGGAAGGTAAAGAGGATTTTTTAAAAGGTATTGAGCCATTTATGACAAATGTTCAGAATTCTTTAAATCGTCATGAATATTTTAAAATTATTGAGAGTAAGAATCTTGGCCTGTCCGATAGAGAACTCATGTCCAGATTCAGAACTTATAAAGAAAAAAAGAATTTAAAAGTTCCTGTTGATACAGGAAAATCTTTTGCTGATACCGAAAGAATACTACTTCGTTTAATGTTGCAGAATGAAGATGTTATGAAACTGGTCTTCCAGAAATTTAAGCCTGACGGATTTTCTGATTCTATATGTCATAAAATTGCTCAAATCTGTTATAAAAATTTCCTTGCAGGGCAGGATTTTTCTTCAGAAGAACTGGCAAAAGAAATACATGATGAGAAAGAAAAAAAGGTTCTTGCAGAAATGTTATTACTGGAAGATGATTATCCTCACGGTGAAGGATCTGTTCTCGGATTAATAAAGACGTTAAAAGATAAAAAGTTAATTGATAGAAAGAAGGAAATAGATTTGATGTTAGAACAAGGTAAAGTGAAACCTTCTGATGAGATTTTTAAAGAATACCAGAAACTCCTGCGTTATTTGAAGGGAGGGAAATCTTTAAGTGAATAGCGGAAATAATATGCCTCTTCATGTAAAGGATTTGATTCAAAAAGGGAAAAAACATGGCACCCTTACTTATGATGAAATTAATGAGGTTTTAGATACGGAACAGGAACTTACAGAAGAAAAATTGGAGTCCTTATTTGATATTTTTACCAGTGAAGGTATAGAAGTTGTTGATGATAAAAATGAAGCTATCAGTAAAAAAGCTCCTGATGAAGAAGTAGATGTAGAACAATTTTTTACCCTTCCTGAAGGTGTTTCTCTTGATGATCCTGTAAGAATGTATCTTAAAGAAATAGGTAGAGTTGAATTACTTACTCCGGAAGAGGAAGTAGAACTGGCTAAAAGGGTAGAACAGGTTGAAGTTCTTGAGGATAAAGCCTATAAAAGTTTTGCTGAGCAATTCAATTTACTGGAAGAGATTGATTATGACAGAAGACTTAGAGAGGAAACAAGGCATAAAGTCAAAGTAATACTTAAACAGGACTTACTTCAGAAAAGCGGAGGACACAGTTATCAGGAAGAAATAGAAAAAACTATGGAGAAAATAATTGCTCAGGAATTTATATTGAAATATAAAGCCACTTTTCTTTTGAAACAGTTGTTAAATTGCAGACCTGAATTGATTTTCTTTCATATCGGCCAGGTAATATCCCGTCTCCCTGATATACTATTTCAGCTTTATCTGCGCCCTTTCTGTGTTATATGGTCTGATATGGTTCAGCTGGATCTTTCTCCTTTGCAGAAAGATATGGAACGTGAACTGTCACGAAGAAAATTTGATGCAGAAGAAGCAAAAAGAGAACTTATAGAAGCCAATTTACGTCTTGTAGTAAGCATAGCAAAAAAGTATGTGAGCCGGGGCATGTTATTTCTGGATCTCATACAGGAAGGAAACCTTGGATTAATAAGAGCAGTAGAGAAGTTTAACTATCATAAGGGTTATAAATTCAGTACTTATGCAACATGGTGGATAAGGCAGGCCATAACAAGAGCTCTTGCCGACCAGGCCAGAACCATACGTATTCCCGTTCATATGGTGGAGACAATAAACAGACTGATAAAGGTTTCCAGAAGATTGCTTCAGGAACTGGGCCGTGATCCCAGCATAGAAGAAATAACGCAGCAGATGTATCCTGTAGACAGGGAAGAAATAAAGAAACAGCTCAGTGATCAGCTTGGAAGAAAACTTACGTCACGAGATAAAA
>JBEHWP010000269.1:0-7972 GCA_040217665.1 Vulcanimicrobiota bacterium | reverse complement strand
AAGGGATTTAAATGAAAAGATTTTTTGTTTTTCTCCTTGTAACTATTCTCTGTCTTTCAGTCACTTCTTTTGTTTTTGCAGGAGACAGAGGACTCAAACCCGGTCTTACTCTGGAAGAGTTTAAAGCCTACTGGGAACAGTCAGGCAAAACACCTGAAGGTTCTGTGAAATGTCTGATTATTGCAGCACTTGAAACGGTAAAAGAAGGTAATAAAGACGGTAAAAAGATGTGGGGTATGGTAATTCATAAAGATGATGTAGACGGTAAAGGTGAAGTTGCAGACAGGCGTGCTATAGAACAGTGTTCCAGGCAGATAAAGGGCACTGATTTTAAAGGAGCCATACTGACTTCCTACCTTGGAGGAACGCCGGAAAACGGTTATGTCTGTTCCTATGAAAATGACCTGGTTCTGGTTGATACACAGGCAATAACAGATGAAGAAGTAAAAATCTTTATACAGAGCGGTGGTAAAGATATGGCCACACCTGTAAGACTCAGGAAAAATAAAGACGGATACTGGAAAGTTGTGGAATATTCTTCTGTTTATACAGGTGTAAAACCGATTGATAATAAAGATTTTTAGTCAAAGATAAAACACAGTGCGTGATGTGAGAAACATTGCATCACGCATCAAGACCCTGTTATCTGTATTCATTCTCCAGCATTTGAACCATATCTTCTGTAAGTGCTTCACTTTTACGAAGTTCGTCAAATTTATCGAGTAAATCTTTTACGGTAAGCTGTTTTTTGTCTTTTTCCGTCAGTATATCTATAATCTGTCCTCTGTGCATCATAACAGTTATGTTTCCCAGTTCAAGAGCCTGTTGCATGTTGTGTGTTACCATCAGAACAGTGAGATTACCCCTTTCGATGAATTTCTTTGTAAGTGTTATTACCTGTGTTGCAGATTTGGGATCAAGTGCTGCAGTATGTTCATCTAAAAGGAGTACTTTCGGCTTTGTAATAACTGCCATTAACAGCGTAAGAGCCTGTCTCTGTCCCCCTGAAAGAGAGCCTATAAGGTTATTGAGCCTGTCTTCAAGTTTCATTTCAAGGTTTGTGACTTCTTCTCTGTAACAGGCAATTCTTTCTCTATTAAGTCCAATTCTTAAATTTCTCTGTTTACCTCTTAACCATGCCATATGGAGATTTTCAGCAATAGTCATATCAGGTGATGTTCCCTTAAATGGATCCTGAAAACATCTGGAAATAAACCTGGCTCTTCTGTAATCCGGTTCTTCAGTTACATTACACCCTGCAATTTCTATAGTGCCACTGTCAGGGAAGAAAGAACCGGCAATACCGTTCAGAAGTGTGGATTTTCCCGAACCGTTTGTTCCTATTACTGTTACAAAGTCCCCTTCCTTTATGTTTAGATTGATGTCTTTCAGGGCATAAACCTCGTTTACGGTTCCTCTGTTAAATTTTTTATGCAGATTTTTTATGTGTATCATCTTTTTACATTACAATCTTCGCTGCCTTTTTTAAAACCTGTTCAGGTATTTCAATACCAAGTTGTTTTGCGAGCTTCAGATTTACATAAATTTTTTCAGGGACATAATTTTCTACCCTAATATCCTTAGGGTTTTCTCCTTTTATAATCCTTTCCGCCAGTTTTGCCGTTTCCTGTCCTACTTCATAATAATCTGCCCCTGCTGTGAGAAATGCACCGCCTTCAACATCGGAGAAGGTATTGGTAAAGTAGGGTATATTTTTTTCAGACAGTATCTGAGCTATTGTTTTCATACTTAAACTGACAGTATTATCACCTGAAGTAATAAAAAGGTCTATATGTTTGTTCAACAGTGAATTAAGAGCGTCCATTATCTCGGCTGTTCCCGATACATTTACTTCAAGCAATTGAAAATTAAATTTTTTTGCCGCCATTCTTGCTTTTTCCGTACAGACCTGTGAACATGCTTCGGAAGGATTCCATATAATTCCTACTTTTCTGGCTCCGGGGAATATGTCTCTCATTAATTCAAAGGTTTTTTCTACAGGCTGGCATGTGGCAACACCTGTTACATTGCTCTGATGTTCCTGCGGTGTTTTTGCCACTCCCATACGATAGGGGTCTGTAACAGCACCGAATACATGGGGTATTACTTTATTTACCTGTGCCATTGATTGAAGCGCAGGAGTCGACACGGTAATTATATAATCATATTTTTCCTGTAAGATTTCCTGTGCTATTGCCTGGCCTATAGAAAAATCATTCTGTGCAGTTTTTTCATAGATTTTAACGTTGTGTTCCTCAAGAAGTCCGCTTTTTTTCAATTTATCCGTAACACCGCGGGCTGTTTCCATTAAAAGCTCGTTATCATTGAAGCGAAAGAGAGCAAGTTTTTTTTCTTTCTCTCCATGCTCAGGGATATCTTTCCTTATTACAGTTCCGTCTTCATTTATTATGATTGTTGCCTGTGATAATAGTTGTTCCGGTATCTTTATATTCAGTTTTTTTACGGCAGCCATATTTATGCCAAGTTCAATTTTTTTATAAGTTTCAAAGGGAATATCCTGTGGTTTTTCTCCTTTTAAAATTCTGTCAACCAGACGGGCTGCCTGTATGCCGCTTACAGCATAATCGTATCCGTATGCGAAGACTGCTCCATCTTTAAGTCTGTCTATATCATTTATGAGAATGGGAATATTCTTTGCATTTCCTGTCTTTACAATTGAGTCAAAGGCTGAAAAAACAATATTATCTGGAGGGAGAACAAACATGTCTATATTTTTCCCTGTAAGAGATGTAGCAGCCTGATATACTTCAGAAGAACCGTTAATGGTTACCCCTTCGAAGGTAATATCACTGTCTTTCTTCACTTCCTCTTCCAGATTTCCCACATTGAATACTGCATTTACCTGTGACGGATCCCACATGGTTCCTATCTTTACTTTTCCCGGAAACATAGCTTTTACAATAGCAACAGTATGTTCCATAGGTATCCATCCGTAAACGCCTGTGACATTTGGCAGATGGTCTTTATCACTTGAGCCGGCTCCTACGATGAAGGGATTTGCCACTGTAGCAAAAATGACAGGTATTGTTTTTGTTTTATTGATTGCCGCCTGTGTGGTACCGCTTGATATGGAAAGGATTACATCATATTCGTTCATTATGTATTTATCGAGAATAGTATTAACTGTAGGCATATCACCCTGGGCATTTTGAAGTTCTATTGTGCAGTTTTTTTCGTCAATATAGCCGATTTTTTTCATTTCTTCAGAGAAAGCATCTCTTGTTACGTTCAGAAGGCCGTTATCATTTAACTGTACCACTCCGATTTTATAAAATTTTTCCGATTTACCTGATAAAAGGGATCTGAAATGTTTATCTGAAATAAAGAATATACCTGTTACCAGAATTATTCCTGCAGGAATAAGGATCCATCTGTATTTTGTCAGAGGTTCAGCCAGTGTTATTTTTTTGCCATGTGTCGGCATAACATGCGTAACATAGAGGGTTATAAGGACAAAAATGGATGTAAATAGCTTGAGATCTACGGGGTTCATGCCTCCGTAAAGGGCCAGGGCAATCATAAATCTGTAGACTACAGAACCGAGTATTGCACTTAATATGGTGATATAAATTGAAGAACCTTTTAAAAGTGACTCACCTATAATAACAGAAGCAAGTCCTATCATAAGTGTTCCTATGCCCATGCCGATATCGGCAAATCCCTGATACTGAGCTACAAGTCCCCCGGAAATGCCGACCAGTCCGTTTGCCAGGGTAAGGCCGAGTATATTAATTAGATCCGTATTTACACTGTTTGCAGAGGCCATTACGGGATTGTTTCCCGTCACTCTGATTGTTATGCCGAGATCTGTTTTGAAAAACAGGGACATAAGGAACCAGAATACTGCCATGACAATCAGAAGAAATATAGAAATCCATATCTCTTTATCCATGCCAGGATTGAATGAATTAAACCATGTTATAAAAGTAGGCAGTTCAAGGAGAGGTATGTTTGATTTTCCCATTATGCGGAGATTTACGGAATAAAGGCCGATCATTACCAGTATCCCGGCAAGGAGTCCGTTGATTTTCATTTTTGTATAAATAAGGCCTGTACACAGACCTGCTGCTCCTCCTGCCAGAAATCCTGCAAAAATGGCAGTGAAGGGATTTATGCCGGACGTAATCATAACTGCCGTAACGGCAGCACCTGCCGTAAAACTGCCGTCTATGGTAATATCAGAAAAGTTCAAAATACGGAAGGTAATAAGAGTGCCTGCAGCCATGAAAGCATAAAGTAAACCCAGATTTAATGCACCGAGCCATAGTTCCATATATTATCGAAATCTATCCTTTCAGTTCTATAATACCTGCCACGCCATGACTGAACATACTTTTACCCAGGATATGTTTCACTCCTGAAGGTTCAAGTTCTTCAGTAATTCTCTTCAATTCTTCTTCGAATTCATCTGCTTCTCTTTTAAAGAGTGACTGTTCGAAGATGGCCCCGTGGATATGGAAATTATTATCTTTCGGCACAAGATTCCTTATGGTTTCTTTCTCTCCAGATTTATCTTTTACTGCTATTCCGCATGCCACTACTATTTTGTCTATATCTTCAGGTTCTATGGAAAAATTTATCCATGATGAAAAATTGGAACTGTGAAAAATACTGTTTCCGTTGTCAGGTTTGTTCTTCAGAATAGGAACCTGTTTTAAATTCATTCCGCTCAGTCCCTTGCTCTCCGCAAAAAAAACTATGCCTATGACAGGTTTCTCAGATATGGTCAGGAATGAGTCTATCAATCTGTATAGATCTATAAATCCGTCGGTACCGTAAAATGACAGGATATATTTCCAGGGCCCGTTAAATCCGAAGCCATGGAAAAAATTATATTTAATGGATTCCTGCTGATTTGTATAGAGCATAAAATCCACACATGGTCTTTTTACTGCAGGATATACAAAAAGATTGCTGTTTATGACAACTGTTTCACCGAAATAATCCCTGTAATCCCTGTAATGTTCTCCGAGAGCGGCAAGACCTGTGCCGAATCTTATATCTTCAGGTTTTACATACAGCACATGTTCCTGTCCGTATAAGGACGCAGGAACATTTTCCTGTGAGCCTATAGAAAACAATGTGCCTTCCTTTTCCTGATATGATTTTATATTCAGTGAAATTCCGTTTGTTTCTTTTACTGTAATTGTTGAATTACTTGCTGATATGGCAGAAGTTTTAATATCTTCTTTTTTTGAAATAACAGAGAAGAGTTTATCGAAACCTGTAGATTTAAATATATTGGCTACATAATCGGTCATTTTACATAGAATTATTTCGCCGTCTACTTTTTTTAACTGTTTTTGAAATAAGAGGAATATCCTGAGCCCTGCACTACTTATATAATTTACGTCTTCAAGATTTACTGCTATTATTCTTTCACCGGAAAGAGTCATGTCTTTTAATAGTGTTTCCAGATTTTTTGAAGTATTACTGTCTATTCTGCCTTTTAGATTAATCCATTTAAGGTTATTTTCTTCTGTAATATTATATTCAAACATGGTTTACCTCTGTTTTTTTGTCTATTTTATCAGTACATCTGCTTCCAGAAAGGAAAGAGTGATTTTCTTATAAATCTGAAGTAGTTAAAGAAATAATAAAGTAAAATACTCAGAAGGATAAGCATTATGATATGGATTGAAATATACAGTTTATCTCTGGAGGAATTGCTTATATCGAGAGCAACAGTGCCTCCGTCGTCTATAAGTTTCAGTTCAAATCTATTTTCTCCTGCATGTATATAAGAGCCTATGTCGATATCAAATCCGTTTATATAACCGGAAAAGGATTTTGTAATCATTTTATCAAGAGAGACAGGGGTATTGTTTATCTTTATATATTCTATCCTGTCATCTGCGACGATATTTATCACTCTCTGTGACAGGTGTGAAGCATAAATTTTACCTGAGAAAATATATACCCTGTTTTGACTTGAATCTTCTTTGAAAGGAAAGACAATGTCTCTAATTTCTTCTTTCTCGTCTTCTACTTTTATACCGGTGAAACTGAGAATGGTATAGTTATTTAACAGAATGGAAATCAGCAGAAGAGAAATCAATATTGCGTATTTTTTGTGTTCTTTAATGAAATTTACTATTTTTTCTTCCATATATATTATAATACGACATTATCTCTTTTCTTTCCTTCATATTTAGTGAGGTGAGCATAAATAATGTATATTTAACTCTCGTGACGCGTAACGCGTGACGGGAGAAACAATTTGTTACATGCTCATATTTAATTCAGTAAAACCATTCCACAGTCCTTTACCTTCAGCAATGTACCAGATCAGAAGTTCTCCGGTCAAAATGCGGTTTACTTCACACCTCCCTCTGTTTTCCTTTCCCGTTGCCATGACCCTTGAAGGACAATCACCGCCGCAGTGCCAGTAACAGAAACATTCTCTGCAATTATTTCTGAGACTCTTCTGTTTATCCATAAATTCATAAATTTTATTTTCATCTACATTTACCGAAGATGTAACATTACCTGCAGTGAACAGCGGAAACAGGGGATGACTTCTGTCATGAATTTCAAAACATGTTACAATGTCTCCCTGTGGTGTTGCTACCAGGCAGTCTTCGGCACAGAGGCAGAATGATGAAGCTATGAGCCAGGGTCTTGCACCGGAATAAAATACATGTCTTCCGTAATCTATTCCTGTTTCAAAGGCTTTTATAAAAGAAGATGTAAAAGATTTTATATGACTTTTTGAAGGATCTCTGTATATGCCCCTTTTATTCACGTAACATGGTTCGATCTGTACGGTCTTACATTCTGTTTCCTCACAGATAAAAGATATAGAATCGGGAAGCCGATCAAAACTGTCAGGCACCGAGGTAATGCGTATGGAATAGGGTATTTTAAATATATCAAATTCTTTTATTGTTTTTATGACAGAGTAAAAAGAACTTTTGCCGTTCCTGAGAGGTCTCTGTTTTTCCTGTATTTCAGCTATGCCGTCAAAAGAGATATTCAGAGAATCAAAATGTTTTACAATAAATTCTTTCTGATAATCTTCGAGAACACCGTTTGTTGACATAGAGAGTTTACATGGTAAATCCCTGCTTTTTGCATATTCTCCAGTTTCTTTGAGTGTTTCCCAGTTCATCGTCGGTTCCCCTCCTCCGTGAAAGGAAACGGAAAAATTCGCCGCTTTTTTTTCTGAAGCATTTCTGTAAATATAATCAATAACCGTTCTGGCAACAGAAAAAGACAAGTTAAGATTTTTATTTTCTCCTCCTCTGGCATAACAGTAAGTACATTCCATGTTACAGTTACCTGTCATTAAAAGAGCTGTTTTGACAGGTTTATATTCAGGTATGGAACAGTCCAAAACATCCGGATCGTCTCTCCAGAAATTTATAGAATCAAGAAATTTTTCCGCATCACTGTAACTGTGACTGCAGGTGCCGGCAATTTTTTCTTTCAGATAAAGAGCCATTTTTTTATTTGCAATAAAAGCCAGTCTGATAAGAGGTCTGTAAATGATAAATTCTTTTTTAAAGGGAATGATATATAGTTCCATTATTATGTCCTGTGTGATGCGTTATAATCGTGATGCTTGATGCGTAATGCGTGTTTTCACCGGTACCGGGTGACCACAGGGTGTCGCCCCTACAGAATCACCCTTCACTCTTCACCCGTCTCACATGTCATCAAAATCCATCTCAAAGCAATTTCTTTCTTTACAAGGCAGAGAAAACCTTCTTTTTCATTATTTTCTGTTAAGGAGCATATTTCAGGACATTCTCCTGAACAGTGATATATATTTATACACTTATTGCATTTTTCCGGTAATGGTTTATGTCTGTAAAAGTCGATTAATTCATTATTTATCCTGATGTTTCCCTGATGTACATTACCTGTAATCAATTCAGGTCTTACGGAAGTATCTGTGCAGAAAAAACAGCCGCTTATTCCGTTACCGGGGATTAAATGGAGCACATTA
>JBEHWP010000268.1:0-8079 GCA_040217665.1 Vulcanimicrobiota bacterium | reverse complement strand
AATACTGTAAAATATTAATAAATAATTGGTTTGTGTGGTGTGTGGGTTTACGCTAAACACGACACGACAAAATTTCCATTTCCAGAAATATTTTATACCGCTCCATATATGAATTAACAGTAACCTGTTGAAACCTTTTGCACTGTCTCTTTTATGGTGGTGAATAACTTCTATAAAGGGGTAATAACATACATCATATCCTTTCCTGTGAACACGGCGGCAGAAATCTACATCTTCGAAATACATATAAAATCTTTCGTCAAACATTCCGACGTCATCAATAATTTCTCTTTTCGTAAATAAAAAAGCCCCCAGCAACCAGTCTACAGACGTTATTTCTTCATAATTCGATAGAGGTTTTATATATGCTTCCACCCTTTTTTTTGCATAAGGAAATATCTGAAAAATGTTTATTCTTTTGAACATTACGGTGATTATATCGGGAAATTTCCTGCATGACGTCTGGATTGTTCCGTCTGTATTAAGTAATCTGCATCCGAGAAGTCCTGTTTTTTTATGGTCATTCATATATTGAAAGAGAGGGGAAAATGAAAATTTTTCACCTGCCATAATATCAGGGTTTAAAAATAATAAGAAATCGCCTGACGAATGTTTTATTCCCTGATTGCACGCCGCGGCAAAACCTTTATTTGTAACATTTTTTATAACATGAACAGAAGGAAATTGTTCTTTTATTATTCCGATTGTATTATCGGTGGAATGATTGTCAATAACAATAATCTCTGAAGATATATTCTGCAATTTTTTCTCCAGACATGACAGACATGCTGTAATTACGTCTTTTGAGTTGTAAGTGACTGTGATGATTGATAATATCGTGACGGGTGACGGGTGACGGGTGACGGGTGATGGGTGATGGGTGACGGGTGATGCCTAATAATTACGGCTCACGACTCACGACTCACGAATCACGACTCACGAATCACTGTTTCTCCTTTCACCAGTTCTAAAACTTCTTCCACTTCGATGGATTTCATACATTTATATTCAGAATGTTTCCCTTCACAGACAGGTCTGTTATAACAGGGGTAACACATAGTATTACCTTTTGAAATGACCTTTGCTCCTGGACAAAGCCATATTCTGTAATCATTTCCTCCGTTTAACATAATGGCAGGCACTCCGAGAGCCCATGCAGCATGATGGGAAAAACTGTCAAGGCCGATCAATAATTTTACGGACGAAAGTTTTCTGAAAAATTCTTCCAGATTTCCGCACTGAATAACAGTGTTTTTATTTATTACGTCAGCAAATATATCTTCTATTTTATCTTTTTCCTTTTCAGAACAAAAAATCCATATGTTAAAGTTTTGTTTTACAAGGAGTTTTATCAGGATTTTCCATTTATTCCACTGCCATAATTTGTGTTTCTGACCTGCCACGGGATGTATAGCTATCAGGTTATCTATTTTATTATTCTCTTTTACATAAATTTCCGGTTTCCCCTGAATGGTGCATCCGAGACTTCTGGCAATATGGTTGTTAATATCATATATATTTAAAAGATTTTTTTCTACTGGAATGGACATGGTCAGAAGGTATGTTCCTCCCTGTCTTACAAGATTTCTGAAAGGATGTCCTTTATCCCATAAGACACTGATATTTTTTTCAGGTTTTATAAGGGAACCTATGAAATTTTCCCTCATGTCTCCCATGTTATTTAAACATATATGATATCTGGTTTTCCTCAGTGTTATTATCTGTTTCATGAGATCGACAGATGTAAGAAAATTGAAATTTTTCTCTGTCCCTACGGGGAAATTCCCGTAATAAATATTATTTACAAAAGGGTTGTTCAGAAATATATCTTTAAATTCATGTCTTGTAAATATATCTATCTTATAATCGGGAAAATTTCTTCCCAGAGAATTGAGAATACCTGTCCCTATGACAGTATCTCCGAAATTTCTGCAGAGTAATAAAAGAATTCTTTTAATCTTCCATCAGCTCCAGTTTTCTTGTCCTTATATTATTTATTATACCCAGTTTTATAAAGATCCATCTCATTACTCTTCCTGATATATATAGAGGATAAAGGCATAACAGAGCCGGAATACCGCCGAGATATTTTTTTATATAGTGAAAATAATCAATCCAGTGTACAAATTCTACCATAGAAACCCTGTTCATGGAAATACTTTCGTAATGAATGACATGTCCTTCCGGTATGAAGGTAACCCTGTAGCCGAGTTTCGCCGTTCTTATACATATTTCGTCATCGGTAAAAGACAGTCTGAATGTTTCGTCAAAGCCATCGAGTTTATCTAAAAAATCTTTTTTAAATAACATCAGAGCACCCTGAATGACCTGGGTGTCGACAGGGGCAGAGGGGAGACCGTTGTTGCTTTCATAGTAAAGATTTTTTAAATAATTCCGTAAGAATTTTATTTTCAAAAATATATAGAAAGGAGTAAATTCTGCCAGAAAAGCAGGAATATCTTTTATTTTTCTTCTCGTTCCCTGAAGTTTTCCGTCAGGGAAATAAAGAGGGCATGATATGATACCTGTGTCGGGATGTTTCTCCATATATTCAATCATAGGGATAAAAGGATCTTCTACTATTTCGGTATCGGAATTAAGGGTTGCCACATATTCGCCCGAGGCTATATTGAATCCCTGGTTATTTGCCTTTGCAAAATAAAAATTTTCCCTGTTTTTTATAATTTTTACGAAGGGGAAAAGTTTTTCTATAGTAGAAACTCCGTCATCTGTAGAATTATTGTCCACTACGATTATTTCACAGGAGATTTTTTCTGTGATTTTTTTCAGTGATTTTATACAGGGAATTATATGTTCCTTATCATTATAAAGAGGAATGATTATGGAAAGTTTTATCTTTTCGTTCATACCGGTTATTTTATGACTTCTTCCAGTTTTTCATAGAGTTTTTGAAAGACAGGAGCATTTTTTTTGATAATATTGTAAACCTTAAGGGCAATATTCATATTATAAGCATGAGAAGTAAGATTTTTGCAATCCAGGAGTTCCAGAAATTGAGCTTCTTCTGTAATCCAGCCGTATTTATAGGCTTTTTTTATACAGTCTCTGGGAGACAGGCAGTCATCGCCTTTAAACCTGAGAACCTGTTTTATGGCTTTCCAGCCGTTCTCACAGGTAAATTCAAACCTCTGTATGGTGGCATCCAGTATTATATCATCATCTTTTATATCTCTCTTTAACACTTCAGAGAGCCTGTCTATGGAATCTTTAAATTTTTTTAATTGAATTTGTTCCGTCATATAATAAGAATCCTTCTTTTATTACAATCTCTTTAAAGTCTTCGTCCAGATTATAAAAATCCACCAGATCGATTGTCTTTAAAGTATAAAGATTATCTAAATCTTCCTGAATTGCGAAATAGATCTGTGCCGGAATTTTTTCTTTCCATATTATGGCAATATCATAATCGGAGTTTTCTCTGTTTGTATTCCCGGCACGGGAGCCAAAGAGAATAATTTTACTGTCACGAAGATATTTCTCTGTAATATGTGCAATGCTTTCTAAAATTTCATTATGAGATAAAGGTTTTTTATCCATTTCGCCATATTATAACATAAACTTTTCAGAATAGGAACGATTCCTTTAAAAGAGAAAGGGCGAAGATTATTCAGGATTTCTTCGCCCTTTGTGATTTATGAACGTGATTAACGTGATTAATAAGAACACGTAATATTATAAATAACTGATATTATCAATAACAGGGGGAACACCTCTGTAATTGCCATTACCGAAAATTTTGTCTGTCGGCGGATATAGAATTGTGTGTGTACAATCATAAATACCTCCTCCGATACCGGTTGTATACCCCTGATAGTTGGCATGATTTCCTTCTATTATTCCCGGTGCTGCTCCAAAGTTACATATTCCTCCCTGATTATTATATATTCCTCCTCCATCATTATCTGTTATATTACCCATTATTTTTACTCCCGATGTAAGGATGCATTTTGCTTCATTATAAATTCCGCCTCCGTAACCGGCTGCATTACCATATTCTATTGTGTCTGCCCCTATGGATGTCCTGGATATTGTACAGTCACCCGTTACTTTACCGCTATCAAATTCATAGTAAGCATTTGATATGCCTCCGCCCTGATTTTTTGCCAGATTATATGTTATGGTACAGTCTGTAATGGTACATTTACCAATATTATGGATTCCTCCGCCGTCTTCAGTGCAGGCAATATTATCTGATATCAATGTATTTCCTGATATATTACATGTTCCTATTTGAGGAGGATAGGCGGTGTTACATATACCGCCTCCATAGCTACAGGCTTCATTATTTACTATTATTGAGCCGGTGATATTACATGAGCCTATATTTATAATACCCCCTCCACCGTTAAATCCTGTCGGAATACTTTCATGGGCTTTAATCTGTGCAGTTTTAGTGTAAAAGTTCGAAGGGCCTGCAAAATTCATCAGTATGAGTGTATGAAGGGTGCATGTTCCTTTATTTCCTATAGCCCCTCCTCCGTAAAGGGCATAATTGCCTCCTATCAGGTTAGGAAACTGTACGTTTGCCAGGCTGTCGAAATCATCTGTATCGTCTATACTATTTATATAACATTCCTCTATAGAGCCTGTTACAGTACAGGTGCCGAAATTCGCAATACCTGCTCCGAAGAGTGCAACATTTAAAGCTATACAGGAATTAGTGACATTACACAATGCAGAGGTATTTACAAAGATACCTCCTCCGTATCCGTAATCAGGCAGAGTCGTCGGTATATCGTTATAAATTTTTTCTACCTTATCTTCTCTTAAGAGTTTTTTATCTCCTTTATTTTCCTGTAACGGTTCTTCTGTTATTGCATAATTTTCGAATATGAAGCAATTGGTAACATTACAACTGCCTGAAGCAATATTGATACCTCCACCATTTATGTATTGTTCGTAAGGAGAAGATTTTTCTGACCGTCCCATTGGGACGGCAGAACCGTTGCCAGCTATTATACACTTGTTTATGTTACAGTTATTACCTGAAACTTTAATGCCGCTTCCTCCCATGACTCCTGTTATTTCAATACCTTCAACCGTATTATTTCCGCTCAATATAAAACCTGCCCCGGACGTTGAAGCATCTATTTTATAAAAATTGACAATACATTCATTCTGGTCATAAGGATATTTTCTTATTGTTAAATTACTTCTGAGAGTAAGGGAAGTATTGGGATCATAGTAAGGGGCATAGAGGCTGCTTGCATTAATATCTCTCTTATGATTCTCGAGAGCTCTCAAATTGATTGTGCCAACCGTATAGTCACGATTTGCTACTTCTACGCCTTTACCTATAGTTTCATAAGGTTTTGATATGGTACCGTCCCCTGTTTCATCTCCCCCTTCATTATCTAAATTATTTACAAAAATCTCCCTTGAGGGATATGCTGTAGGTTGAGTCGCATAATCTCCGTCTTTTATTATTATAATAAGGATTTTCCCGTCTTCTCTCGTACATGTATAGGTTTTGAGAGAAGTATTACCGAATGTATAGGAAAAAGTTCCTCGTGCCGGTAAATCACCGGAATTAAACAGTCCTGGCACCGAAAAACTGTGGGTTAAACCGTCATTGTTTACAAATACCAGTGTATCCCCTTTATAAAGGGTAATAGTAGACGGGAAAAAACCGTCTGAGAGTATGGATACACCGAGAATGACACTTACAGGAAGAGTCTGTCCTGCTGTGACTGTAACATTGGTGATTCTGCTTGAAAGAACATTCCCGTTTGCATCAAGGCCTGTAAATTCGATCTGCAGATTACCTGCAGGAACATCTGTTATGACTTTCGTAGTTTCCCCTTTATTTAAGATTATTATAATGGGAGTCGAAATATTATCACCTGTTATTTTTACCTGTATTTTTACGACTTCCGGTTGAATAACCTGTGCAGACATATCTTCTCCGTCTTCAGGCCATGGAACCTGAAATTCCAGAGAAGCTGTTTCTGCAGCCGGTGAAATTGTCTGTGGTACTGCAGAAGTTATTCCTGTTCCTCCTCCTCCGCATCCTGAAATAAATAGACATAGAATAATAAGAATAAGAGCTGTGATTTTGAGTTTCATAAAACTTTTCCTCCTGTGTTTAATATTAATGGAAACTGGTTGAAATACAACATATTTTTGTATTCACCATAAAAGGTTAAAAACCTCCTTTTATGGATAATTACTGCTATTTATTATTTTAACTTTGAATTTGTAAAAAAAAATGTTTTTTTGTTAAAATTTGTAAAATCAATAGTTCTGTCTCATAAGATTTTTCTTGAATTTTTTCAGTATTTTTATTATAATTCAGAGACCATAAAAAATAAAGGAGAAATTTATAAGAAAATATGGCTTTTGAATTTAAAGAAACTCATATTCCCGATGTTATCCTCATTAAACCGAAGATATTTAAAGATGAAAGAGGTTTTTTTATAGAAACTTATAAATATTCCGAATTCAGCAGCTATGGCATAAAAGAGCGGTTCGTTCAGGACAATCATTCCCGCTCTTCAAAAGGAGTGCTCAGGGGGCTTCATTATCAGAAAAATCCTGCAGCCCAGGGAAAACTTGTCAGGTGCACGGAAGGGGAGATATTTGATGTGGCCGTAGATATAAGAAAATCATCTCCATCTTATGGTAAATGGGCAGGAGCAATACTGTCGGAAGAAAACAGAGAAATGCTTTATATACCGCCAGGATTCGCCCATGGTTTTCTTGTGTTAAGTGATTTTGCCGAGGTTTTATATAAAACAACAGAAGAATATTCTCCTGAAAGTGACAGAGGTATATTCTGGAATGATCCTTCTATAGCTATTAACTGGTCTGTACATAACCCGGTTGTTTCCGAAAAAGACAAAAGATTACCTCTTCTTGAAGAAGCAGATAATAATTTTGTCTGATGAGTAAGTTAGTCGTGAGTCGTGAGTCGTGAAAAGTAGTAGGGGCGAACACAGGGGGGCGCCCGGTACATGTGAAAACACGCATCACGAACCACGCTTAACGCGTAACGCGTAACGATTATAACGCATCACGCATTAAAATCAATTTCTCCATACAGGTCTTACAGTTCCTTTTTTCCTTATAATACTTTCATAGAAATATTCAAAAGATGTGCCTGAGAATTTTTCCAGTTCTTCTTTAAAAGGAAAGACTTTTTTGAAATTACCGTATTTTTTACAGGCATATTTCATGAATTGCTCCATCGTTTTACCTGACGTTCTTTTCATTTCTATATCCAGCATTTTCATTACCAGAGGTGCCTTGGTGTAATGAATAAATTCTACAGAATCGGTATTTTCTATTTCATCTTCTTTTCCCAGAGGATAATCATAGTGAGGATATTTTTCCAGTGTTCTTATGTAATGGTCGTAAAGCTTTTCCCAGCCTGTTACATTATCTGCAAATTTCACTGAAGACGTGGCTTCTATTTCTATATAAGATGCCCATCCTTCTGTAAACCAGAAATCTTCTCTGTCTCTTATGGCCATACCTGTCGGTTCATATTCATTTACTGCATGAGCTATCCTGTGTGCAAAGAGTTCCCAGTTCCTTAACGTATCTTCTTCCATTTCGTAACACATGCCATTTGACCATATACCGCCCAGTACTTTTTCTCTGTCATGGGATAAAGGAGTCCAGCAGATTATATAAGGAAATCCGGGATCAAACCCTGTATGTTTATAGAAATATTCGTACAGTTTAAAGGATTTCTCAGTTATTTTTTTTCTATAGGAAGGAGGCCATTCAGAACAGGAATAAACATATACATCTGTGCGACCAAACCTTTTTTTTGTTTCACTGAAGGGGCCGCATGCCACAGGTGATTTCACGAGCGAGTCATATATTAAATCTTTACCTGAACTGTCAGGGTAATACCAGTTACCTTCTTTTCTGTAAGGATTTATTATTTTCCATCCGTCAGGCACAGTAAATTGAATTTTTGCCTTATTTATTTTATAACTTTTATCGGGTACTATAAAAATTCTTCCGTCAAAACTTGCAAAAGTATCGCAAATATGTCCCTGTCTTCCATGCCTTCCTGTTCCTCCCGGTTTTACACTGTACCTGATAAAA
>JBEHWP010000267.1:0-8083 GCA_040217665.1 Vulcanimicrobiota bacterium | reverse complement strand
GATATATTATTCCGTTTCAATATAGCATCAAGAAGGGGTCTGGCTTTCTCATACTGACCTATAAGAGGATGAGCCATCAAAGCCATTAAAGCATGTCTGTATGATGATATTACCGATGCTTCCACTGTAAGACTTTCATAGGACTTTACACTTTCTATAAGACCTCTTAAAGGCAGAGGTAACATAAGTCCCTCTGAAAGTAATTCATAGCCGGTCGAATATAATTTTACAGGTGTTTCTATAATGGCATCTGAAGGCAAATCAGTAAATATACCCCTATTGGGTATATTTACTACATGCTTCTCTCCTTTATTATTTAATATTGACGATATTATAGAGAAAGCGGCTCTGGAATAGCATGCACCTCCTCGTTCCTCCAGTTCTTTCGGCTTTTCCGTAAGGCATGGATCCTTATAAAGAGCAAGAAGTTTTTTTTCTATTTCCATAACCTTCTCAGCCCGCGTTTTATCAGCTTTTAACTGTTCCTTTAATATACTGTCATGATGATAATAATATTTCAGATAAGGGGACGGGAAAAAACCTGTTGTCTTTGCAAGGTAATCATCAACAGGGAAATCAGACATATTGGCAAGTTTTATCTTTATCCCCTCTCCTAAAAGGTTTTTTAGAACACTTTTGCCATATATCCTTATATCTGTAAACCACGAAAGATGGTTAAGGCCAACATAATCAAAATCTATGTCTTCATCTTGAACCTGGAATGCTTCTGCTATTTTCCTTTTTATAAACATAGGGACATTACAGAGTCCTATTACTTTCATTGACGTATATTTACTTATAGCTTCCGTAATGATGCCGGAAGGATTGGTGAAATTTATAATCCATGCTCCGGGACAGTATTGTTCGGCAATTTTACATATATGAAGTATGGCAGGAATTGTTCTCAGTGCACAGGAAAATCCTCCTGCTCCCGTAGTTTCCTGGCCGATACAACCGAATTCAAGAGGAACAGTTTCATCCCTGTACCTGGCATTAAGTCCCTCAACTCTTATCTGCAGTATTACAAAATCTGCTCCTTTAAGAGCTTCAGAAAGTTCCGTTCCAGATTTTATCTTTACGGGAACATCACCGGCACAAACCATTCGTCTGACAAGTTTCTCTATAATAGATAATTTCTCAGAATCTATATCCATCAGATATAATTCCTCAAGAGAAACTTCACTGTATTTTTTTATAAAACTGTCTACAAGTTCAGGCGTATAAGTGCTACCGGCGCCTATTACGGCTATTTTCAATTTTTTTGACATTGTTAAAACTTCCTTATTTAAAATCGTGATGTGTGATGCGTAACGGGTGGTTTCATAATGCGTAATGAGTAATACGTGATGCGTAATGCGTAATACGTGATGCGTGTTTTCACCGGTAATGGGCGACCACAGGGGATCGCCCCTACCCTTCACTCTTCACAACTCACCATTTACAGAATCTTCCAGCACTTTAATCCTTTCAGACATTTTTCTGATTAATTCCAGCTGTTCATTCATCTCTACTATAAGAGACTGTTCTGCCATAGCCGTCATGAGATGATCCTGTGCGTGAACCATAAGAAGAGACGGACAGGAAGTCACTTTATCAGGATCACTTAAAATCTCCCTGTGTATTCTGTGTGCTTTATCCAGTTCGTCCCGGGATTTTTCCATAGCCATTCCGGCCTCATCCAGATTCCCCTTTCTTCCTTCCCTGAGAGCAGTATAACTTTCAGCCCTGGAATTGCCGCTGTGAAGTATTATCTGAAATATTTGCTGTTCTTCGTTTATATCCATAATGTAAACCTCCGAATTGCAAAGGAATTATAATCAGGCATTTATACCATTCACGCATTACGCATCACACATCACGCATTACGATTTCCCTTCCCATGCTTTCTCATTTTCTAAAGCCTTATTTTCCATAATTTTGAGAAAAGGATAATATATAAGCCCAACTACAAACATATTTACTATTACCAGTATTAAAGCTCTCCAGTCGAAACCTGTAGAAAAAAGGGCTCCCAGAAAAACAGGAAGTGTCCATGGAGCAAGAATGTAAGGAGCCTGAACAAGTCCTGTTTTAATTGCTATAAAAGAAATTGTACCCGATACTACAGGAGACATTACAAATGGTACTGCTATGACCGGGTTCATAACTACAGGAAGACCGAATATAATAGGTTCATTTATATTAAATAAAGACGGTAATATAGAAATCCTGGACAGACTTCTTAACTGAGAAGATTTAGAGAAAAACATCATTATTACGAGACTCAACGTCGCCCCCGAACCTCCTATCCATACAAACCACTGGTAAAATGGAAGTGATGTAATGTGAGGCAGTACGGCACCTGCCGCATGAGCCGCACTGTTATCTTCAAGATAACTGAGCCAGAAAGGAAGAGCTACGGCATTAACAACAGATGTGCCATGAATACCTGTAACCCATATAAGCTGTATAAGAAGATTTATAAGTATTATGGCGACAAGACCGTCACCTGTTCTTACCAGAGGAGTCAGAATCCATGAGAGAAAAACATGTATATCTACAATCATGGTTAAACCCCATATGAGAGTTAACACGACTATACTTGGTATAAGAGAAGTAAAAGCTCTTGCCACGGCAGGAGGAACACCTTCAGGGAGAGAAAAAAAGAGCTTTTTCGACATAATAAATCTTGTCAGTTCTACCGTAATAAAAGAACAGAATATAGCAACAAAAAGACCTTTTCCTCCAAGTTTATCTACAGGAATTACCCATTCAGGTTTAACTCCTGCCGGAAGAAGAACTTTTTGAGGCAGAATGGTAAGAAGGAATGAAGCTGCAGATAAAATACCTGTAGCCAGACTGTCCATTTGATATGTCTGTGAAAGACTGAAGGCAATTGAAAAGGCTGCATAAAGAGCCATAAATCCCATAGACAACCTGTACGGTATCAGAAGATTGGGACTTACATAATCCTGGTAAAATTTCACCTTATCTACAATCCATCTGCTATAATCAGGCTCTTTGATAAAATCTACAGGAAGCTGACCGAGCAGGAGAAAAATACTCCCTGTAATTATCATAGGAAGAACTGAAATAATACCATCCCTGACAGCACGAAGATGTTTTTGTTCTGAAAGTTTTGTCAGAGGCGGCATTAAAACTTTTTCTATAATTTTTAAATATTTTTCCATATCATTATCCGGGTGAAAATAAAAACATAAGAATAATTATTACAGCAATAAAGGCAATTACAAGAAAGAGGCAGCAACTGAAACCATAAACTATCCACATAAGATTAAAACCTTCACTCCCCTTTTTTTCCAGAGAACTTACAGGAAATGTTGCAAGAGGTTTGGCACACTCAGGACAGATTATTGCACCATGGGGAATTTCACATCTACATCTGGGACATTTCATAGATAATACACCTCTTTATTTCGTGACACATGACATGTAACGTGTGACAGATGATTTTCCACTCACGACTCACTGCTCACTATTTTTATACCACAGGGGATATTCCAGCACACAGCCTCTGTAAAAATATTTTATTATTTCGACAGAAGTCATACCCCTGTCAGCCATACCTTTAGCACAGAACTGACACAGTCCTGCGCCATGGCCCCATCCTCCTCCTCTAAAAGAAATAGTATTTTCATCAGGTTTATATACATAAAACAATGTACTGGGAAGAGCATCTTTAGCAATTTTTCCTTTACTCGTAAGCCATCTTATTTTATCTTTTTCAACCCTGTATTCTCCTTCCGTTCCTTTTACAATTAAAACCTTCACCCTTCCGTCAAAGGTTCTCTCATCTACCGATATATCAACAAGATTTCCGAGTTTTATCTGTGTATCAAATGTGCCAGATAGTCCCTGAAAAAGGATATCCTGCAAATCAACTTTACTGTAACTTCTTTCCCATCGAAACAATTTTGACTCGTGACAGAAACATTCTCCGGGATTATCTATAAATTGTCTGAAAATTTCTTCTGATTGAAAAGCAGAATATAAGGGATTTATCTGTGCCGGCACTGATTTTAAATAATCTACCGGTGAAGCGAACCAGACATTCTCTATATTTGCCGTTATGCCGCCACAGGTAGAATGATACACTGTATCTGCAAGTTCTGAACCGTAAAATACCATTTGATGTATTGTTTCCCTGACTGCACTGTTTGTCTGAGGAGTTTCATTCTCAATCCCTCCGTAGACCTGGCAGTGCTGTGTTGCACAGAGATCAAAACCGTCTTTCTCATGTTTTTTCAGATGTTTTAATGTATAGGTTCTGGCTACTATAGCCTGTGATTTCAATGCTTCCTGAGGAAAAGAAGAAGGCATTTCATTTGGTACCACCCCTGCCAGATATTCATTCAGACTCAGCTCATTCACTACAGTAATAAAACCTTTTGAGTTAAGAAAAATCTGAAAATTTCCTCTGTAACATTTCACGGTACAGGTACCATCGGTATTTTCCGTTATAAGTTTCAGAACATTATCTCTCTTTTGAGGTTTTATTTTTACAGGTACTATGAAAAAATTATGGGGGTCAACCGGACGTTCAGGCACTTTTACCGATAACACCTGACTGCCATTTAAACTCATTTCCCCGTCTTCCCCGTAAACAGAAAACCCGGAATCACAGCTTATATAACAGACCTTTAAATTCTGATAGAGGCCTATTTTTATAATCCTGCCTCCCTGAGGGAGAGGGAGAGGAGAGGCAACAGGAGAATTATAAGGAAAACTTTCCGTAATATCAAGTTTCAGACTTATATTATGTTTTTCCATATTATCATGCCTGTTTATATCATTGATTTCTTTGCATATAACGGCATGATTAAATGTCATATCTCTTAAACAGACTGCTTCTCCGGCAGTTTCACACCCGATGAGAGGCGAAGTAAAAATAATGTAAATTAAAAAAAAGACTACAAATATGTTATTTTTCATATTTCTCCTTAAATATGGGTTTATAGTTTACAGTTTACGTTTCATGGTTTAACTGCAATTTTCAACGCTCAACTCTCAGCCATAAACTTACTATAAATGGTCACCGGTCACTACAAAAAATTACCAGAAACTGAATTTCTTCTTCTGTCCCACATATTCCTGTGCCACTTCAGTCTCAGGTACAGGTTCAGGCATAGTGAAAGCTTCTTTTTCAACAGCATAACGATATGCATCTTCTCTTGATATAAGACCTTTTATCATAAGATCTTTAAGCGACTGATCCAGACTCTGCATACCATCTTTTCTTCCTGTTTGAATCATAGACAGTATCTGATATGTTTTTCCTTCTCTTATAAGATTACGCACTGCAGAAGTTCCGATAAGAATTTCCGCAGCAGGAATCCTTCCTGTTCCGTCTTTTCTTTTTATGAGAGTCTGAGCTACCACAGCCTGAAGGGATTCCGAAAGCATAGTTTTAATCTGATTTTGCTGTCCTTCAGGGAAAGCATCTATTATCCTGTCCACAGTTTTTGCAGCACTTGACGTATGAAGTGTCCCGAAGACCAGATGTCCTGTCTCTGCTGCAGTAATTGCAAGAGATATTGTTTCAAGATCCCTCATTTCTCCTACGAGTATATAATCAGGATCCTCACGGAGAGCATCGCGGAGAGCATCTGAAAAGGAATGAGTACTCGGACCAACTTCTCTTTGATTGATAACACAATTTTTCTTTTTATGAATAAATTCGACAGGATTTTCAATAGTTATAATATGTCCTTTTTTCGTTTCATTCACACAGTCTATTATAGATGCCAGAGTAGTTGATTTACCGCTCCCTGTTGGGCCTGTGACAAGTACCAGACCTTTATGATAATCTGTCAGTTTTTTTATAGTTTCAGGCAAACCAAGCTTCTCAATAGGAGGTATTCTCTCAGGTATAATTCTGAAAACTGCCCCGAGTCCATAAATCTGATGAAAAACATTGACTCTGAATCTGGCAAGTCCTTCGTAAGATATGGACAGATCAAGGCTTAAATCTCTTTCCAGCTTGGCTGTCAGTTCTTCTTTCAAAACATCATATACCATTCTCCTGCATTCTATTGCACTGAGAGGTTCAGGAGACTCTTCAATCATCTGCATCTCTCCATGAATTCTGATCATAGGAGGATTACCTGTAGTAATATGCAGATCTGAGCCTCCCTGTGCTACAGTTATGGTAAGTAATTCCGATATGTCTGTAATAGCCAATTTAAACATCACCGCCTTTAAGAACATCTTCTACCATCTGAAGTAATTTCAATGTATTAAAAGGCTTTCTTATATATCCTGTAACACCCATTTTTTTTATATTTTCCAGATCTTTATCCTGAGATTTTGCAGAAACGATAATTACAGGAATAGACATAGTGGATTTATCCATTTTCAGTGTCTGAATTACTTCCAGGCCATCCATTTTAGGCATCATAATATCCAGCAGTATGAGATCTGGCAGTTCTACTTTTGCTCTCATAACTGCTTCTTCTCCGTTATATGCCACAATAGTATCGTAATCTTCCTGAAGGGTTATTCTTAAAAGTTTTACAATAAATTTATCATCATCTACAAGCAAAACTTTCTTTTTTACCACAGTATCAGGCTCTAATTGCAAATAACTTATAGCTTCATCAAGATATCTCTTTACCCATGGATCCTGTTCCTGCTGAAGAGCAGCTTCAAGACCTTCTCTTGCTTCAATAAACCCCATTACTCCAAGAGATTTAGCCGAATTACCTCTTACGGCAGCATCTTCATCTGTAAGGGCATCGAGTAATGGCGAAATAGCTTTTCTTGACTTAATTTTACCGAGTGCTTCAGCTACATTGTTTCTCACGCCGGAATTTTCGTCTTTTAATTTTGCAATAAGGCCGTCCACTGCCTCTTCACTTTCCAGATTACCCAGAGCTTCTGCGGCATTTCTTCTCACATCCCAGTATCTGTCATTTAAGAATTTTATAAGATAAGGGATAGCCCTGTCATCTGCCATTTTTCCAAGGGCTCTCGCAACCTGACTTCTTACATTGTCATTGGGGTCATCGGCAAGCCTGGCAATATGTGACATACAATCAGACTGTCTCAGCCTGCCCAGAGCTTCTACTGCTCCGGCACGTATATTCCAGCCCGGAGAAGTAAGAACTTTCAGAAGATTGGGAATATCAGATTTTGTACATAACTGTCCGAGTAAATAAGATACCTGATCGGCAAGTTCACTGTCGCCTTCTGAAATTACATCAAATATTGGCTTTGTATAACCGGTTTTTGCCAGTGCTTTTATAACATCGAGTTTTATGTCTCTTTCTACCAGGAAATCTTCCAGGGATTTGATATTATTGTAATCTCCTGTATCACCGAGGGCGTTTATTATTGTTTTTTTTACATCTAAATCTATATCAGTTCCCTGCAAATATGCCAGTAAAACTCTTGAAGCTTCAACTCCTCCTATTTCTCCAAGAGCCTCTATTACCCTTAATCTTACATTTTTGTCACGATCATTAAGAAAATCTTTTAAATATTTTACTGCCTTTTTATTACCAAGCTTACCGAGTTTTCTTGCTGCATGCTGACGGGTATATTCACTTTCATCTTTCAATTCTTCTAAAAGAGTATCCAGTAATTGCTGCATAATTATTAACCTCCGGAAATAAACTCATTTGAACGTTATTTACCTGTTACCAATGCCTGATTTAATACTCCTTTTCCATCTATCAAACCATATAATTGAGGTTCTATAAGTACAACAGGCTTATTGTATCTGTCCGCTATATTTCTTATTTCCTCCAGTCTGTGTCTCACCTGGGGGGCCACCATTATTAAATCAATTTTATCTATCATATTTATTAAACCAGAAACACTTCCAGACTCTACAGCAATATCTTCATTCATGCCTTCTGCTGCCCTGGACATTGCTTTTACAAGCATGCTCGTAGACATACCGCCTGAACAAATTACAAGTATTTTCATAAGATATTTCCCTTCAAATTGAAAAAGATATTTTATAAAATTATTCTGTTTAGAAATTGAAAAACTATAAAAAGTATTATATCATTAACTACATTATAAGGTCAATTGCAGTGCAATGATAGTTAAATATTTTGTAACCGTTCAGCTATCAGCA
>JBEHWP010000266.1:0-8085 GCA_040217665.1 Vulcanimicrobiota bacterium | reverse complement strand
CCCCTGTAGATCCGTTGATGTGTCACAGGATGAGTATTTTCCTTACTGCACAACCGGCCGCATATCACGCATCACGCATCACGCATCACGCGATTCAAGAGGTAAGAAAAATCATGAAAATATTAAAATTTGGCGGAACCTCGGTGGAAACACCTGAAAAAATTCTCCAGGTAATTTATATTCTGGAAAGATATCTGAAAAAAGAAGAAGAAATATGTGCAGTTTTTTCGGCTTTTTCCGGTGTAACTGATAAATTAATAGAAACAGGCAGAATGGCTGAAACAGGGGATATAAAATATATAAATTTGCTGAATAGCCTGAAAGAAAGGCACGTAAATACGGCAGATATTTTAACAGGACATACGGGTACCATCTTCTCAATTATAGATGACATGTTTCAGGAACTGGGAAATGTTCTTCACGGAGTATATTTAATAAAAGAACTTTCGCCAAGAACACTGGATTTTATTATGAGTTTCGGAGAGAGGCTTTCTGCTTCCATAATAAGTGAAGCTCTTAATGTACGTCATATTGAAAATGAATACCTGGACGGGCGGACTGTTATAAAAACAGATAATAATTTTGGCAATGGAAAAGTAAATCAGGAATTAACATGTGAACTTATCGAAAACTATTTTCAGTCTCACAGAAAGCTGCAGATTATCACAGGCTTTATAGCTTCTACAGAACAAAACGAAAGTACCACCCTCGGAAGAGGAGGTTCTGATTACAGTGCGTCCATATTCGGTTCAGCCCTGGGAGCAACTGAAATAGAAATATGGACAGATGTAGACGGCATAATGACTACAGATCCGAAAAAAGTAAAAAAAGCCTTTCCCGTAAAACATATAAACTATAAAGAAGCAATGGAAATGTCTCATTTCGGTGCAAAAGTTATATATCCGCCTACATTGATACCTGCTTTCGAGAAAAAAATACCTGTGAGAATAAAAAATACCTTCAATCAGGATTTTTCCGGCACAGTAATCTCAGATTCTCCTGTTCCGGGCAAATACCTGGTAAAAGGTATTTCCTCCATTGAAAACATTTCACTTCTCAGAGTAGAAGGAAGCGGTATGATCGGAGTTGCCGGTATTGCAATGAGATTATTCGGTGCACTGGCAAAGGGAAAAATCAATATTATCCTTATAACGCAGGCCTCTTCGGAACATTCAATCTGTTTTGCCATAAACCCGGAAAAAACCATGTTCGCAAAAAAAATCATTGAAGAAGAATTTTCCAGGGAAATAAAATTAAATGAAATAGACGAGGTCATTGTAGAAGATAATTTCTCTATTATTGGCATAGTAGGGGAAAACATGAAAAGAACTCCCGGCATATCAGGAAGATTATTCCGGGCTCTCGGGAAAAACGGTATCAATGTAGTTGCCATTGCACAGGGTTCATCGGAATTAAATATATCTGTTGTCATAAATAAATATGATGAAGCAAAAGCGCTGAATGTAATACATGAAGCATTTTTCCTTTCAGACACAAAATCATTGCATGTATTTTTAGCAGGTACAGGTCAGATAGGAAAAACATTGATAAAGCAAATAGAAAGACAGAAAGAATACCTTCTCAGGGAACATGCCCTTGATATAAAACTGACCGGTCTTGCAAATACGAAAAAAATGTTTTTTGACGAAGACGGCATATGCCTCTCAGAATGGAAAGAAATTCTTCAGGATAAAGGGGAAACTTCGTGTACGGAAAAATACATAAAAACAATAAAAAATTTGAATCTGGCAAACAGTGTTTTTGTAGACTGTACTGCCAGCGAAAAAATCATTACCTTTTACAAAGACCTTTTAAAATCAAGTATTTCCATTGTAACACCGAATAAAAAAGCCAATGCAAGAGACTATAAAACCTATAAAGAACTGAAAGACACTGCCGCTAAATACGGAGTAAAATATTTATATGAAACAAATGTAGGAGCAGCGCTGCCTGTTATAAGCACGTTAAAAGATTTAATTTCAAGCGGAGATAAAATTTTAAAGATAGAAGCTATTTTATCAGGCACTTTAAGTTATATTTTCAATAATTTTACAGGAGACAGACGGTTCAGCACGGTTGTAAAGGAAGCAAAAGACAGAGGATTTACAGAGCCTGATCCGAGAGATGATCTGAATTCCATTGATGGTGCGAGAAAGCTTCTGATACTGGCAAGAGAAACAGGGCTGGCCATGGAACTGGAAGATATAAAGATTGAAGGTTTTTTGCCGGCAAACTGCCGGGAAGCGAAAAGTGTTGATGAATTCATGATAGAATTAGAGAAATCAGATGACTATTTTGAACATATAAAAAGAGAGGCAGAAAAAAAAGGAAAATCTCTCAGATATATTTCCTCTCTGGAAGGTAATAAAGGAACTATTTCTCTTAAAGAAATTGACAGGAACCATCCTTTTTTCACCCTCTCAGGCAGTGATAACATAATCGCCTTTACCACAGAAAGATATAAGGAAAGACCTCTTGTGGTAAAAGGGCCGGGAGCAGGAGCAGAAGTAACTGCTTCGGGAGTTTTTGCCGATATTATAAGGATCAGTGAAGTGTGAGTCGTGAAAAGTGAGCCGTGAAAAGCGAAAATGCCCATTACGGGTGACGCGTAACGATTATCGTGAGTGGTGAGTAAACTTATACTTTTCATTATATTACAGCACTATAAAGGGACTGTAAGAAAATAACTCTGGCAAATTATATATTTTGTCCTCCCGTCACGATTGTAAATATGATAAGGTTATTTTTTTGCACCCCCAGAGGACGGCATTTATGAAATATATAAAAATATTTGCTCCTGCCACTGTTGCAAATGTGGCATGCGGTTTTGACATATTCGGTTTTGCCCTGAATACTCCGGGAGATGAAATAGTGTTAAGATTAAAAGAAAAACGGGGAATAGTTATTACTAAAATTACAGGTGATGACAGCAGACTCCCGACGGATCCGAAAAAAAATACTGCTGCCGTATCTATAATGGCTCTGCTGGATTATATAAAATCAGATAAAGGTTTTGAAATAGAAATACACAAAAAAATGCCTCTTAGCAGTGGCCTTGGCTCCAGTGCTGCCAGTGCGGCAGGAGCACTTTTCGGAGCCAATATATTGCTGGGAAAACCACTGGAAGTAAAAGAACTTCTTCCCTTTGCCATTGAAAGTGAAAGAACGGCCTGCGGTACAGGGCATGCTGACAATGTAGCTCCTGCATTACTGGGAGGATTTGTAATCATAAGAAGCTACAGCCCGCTGGATATTATAAAAATCCCGGCAATACCGGAACTGTACTGTACTGTTATCCATCCTTCGATTGAAATAAACACTGAATATGCAAGGAGTATTTTAAAGTCTGAAATCTCTCTCGGAGATGCCGTAAAACAATGGGGAAACGTAGCAGGTCTTGTTACAGGTTTATTTACCGGTGATTATAACCTGACAGGCCGCTCACTTGAAGATGTTATTATAGAACCGTTACGTGCAAAATTAATACCTGGATTTTATGATGTAAAAAAAGCAGCACTGAAGTCAGGAGCTCTGGGATGCAGTATTTCCGGCTCAGGGCCGTCTATATTCGCCCTGTGCAGTTCCGGACAGATAGCGGAAGAAGCAGGTAAAACAATGAAAGAAATTTTTAATAAAATAGATATTCGAAGCCATGTTTATATTTCAGAAATCAATGAAGAAGGCCCGAAAATAATAGAGCAGTGACGGGTGACGGGAGGAAAGATATGATAACCTTTTGCAGCACTAATAAAAAAATAAAAGCTGTTACCTTTCAGGAGGCACTCTTCAAGGGCATGCCTGAAGATAACGGTTTATTTATGCCTTCCCTTATTCCTATTATGGATTCTAATTTCTTTGCGAAAGCAGACAAAATATCTTTTCAGGATATTGCTTTTGAAGTAGCCAGACATTTCCTTGCCGGAGAAATCCCCCCCTCTGTGCTCAGAGATATTATAGATGATGCCATAAATTTTGACGCTCCCCTTGTAAAACTGGAAGAAAATCTTTATGTAATGGAACTGTTCCACGGGCCGACTATGGCATTCAAAGATTTCGGCGCAAGATTTATGGCCAGGGTAATGTCTTATTTTGCAGGTAATCTGAACAGGGAAATTTATATACTTGTTGCCACATCCGGTGATACAGGTTCTGCCGTTGCCAGCGGATTTCTCAATATACCCGGTATAAGAGTAATAATCTTATATCCGTCGGGAAAAGTAAGCTCAATACAGGAAAAACAGCTCACCACACACGGAAATAATATTACAGCCCTGGAGATAGACGGTACCTTTGATGACTGTCAGAAACTTGTAAAAGAGGCTTTCCTGGATAAAGAACTGACGGGAATACTATCACTGACATCGGCCAATTCCATTAATATTGCCCGTTTAATTCCTCAAAGTTTCTATTATTTTTATGCCTGTTCCCGGGTAAAAGACAGACCTGTCATATTTTCCGTTCCAAGTGGCAATTTCGGGAATCTTACTGCAGGGCTTATTGCAAAAAAAATGGGCCTTGAAGTTCATAAATTTATTGCCAGTACTAACATAAATGATATAGTGCCACAGTATTTAAAGACAGGACAATTTATATCGAAACCATCTAAAAAAACCATTTCCAATGCTATGGATGTAGGAAATCCGAGCAATTTTGCACGAATCCTTTCACTCTATGATTTCGATATACATAAAATCAGAAAAGATATAGAAGGATACAGCTTTACCGACGAAGAAACCTGTAACATTATGTGTGAATTATATGAAAAAAGCGGTTATATAACAGATCCCCATGGTGCAGTAGGTTATCTCGGTCTTAAAGCATATGAAAAAACACATAAAGGTAATTTTAACAGGATTTTCCTGGAAACAGCTCATCCGGCAAAATTCATGGATATTATTGAACCGGTAATAAATACAACAATAGAAATACCTGAAAGACTGAAAATAACGTTAAAGAAAGAGAAAAAATCTATATTTATGGCTAATGATATGAATATATTTAAATCTTATTTGCTAAATCATTGAATCTTCAGACAATTTAAACCATTTTCGATTTAATTTCGTCTCTTATAATGAAATACTTATCCATTTCCCGGAAAGCCTGGCCTATAGTACTTTTACCGTGCCCTGCTTCTGAAGCATTTCCCTTTTCCAGACATGACTTTATACAGTCAAGGCCGGCAATAAACTTATCTATTGAATTAAGAAGAAGTTTCCTGGCTTCTATGAATTTATTATCCACACCATCAGGGAAATCCTTTTCTTTTAATTTAGCTTTTTCTTCAGAAAGAATTTTCATTGTATCTACTATTTTGTTATGTTCTGCTTCTGAAAAATTCTGTTCCACTTCCTGTATAAGTTCCTGAAGATATTCCTTTTCGTATATAATCCTACGGCATTTAACAGATACACTTATATATTTAAGGAGGCTCATTGCAGACATAGCAGGTTCGGCAGGTTTTGTCACAGGAGAAACAGATTCAGTTTTTTGCCCCTGTGGTTTGCTCTCAGGTTTTTTATACATAAGAATCTGACCTGATATGGTTGTAGCCATCTGCAGAGGGATAAGTCTTTCTTTCTCTTCTATCCCTTCTTTTTTATCTGCATCATTCTTCTTTTCTTTACTTTTTATGGGAGGAGCCATTTGCATTTTTGCCAGGTTATACATATCTACCTTTGGCTTATTTTCAGCTTTATTATTCTGAGATATATTTGTATCAGGTATTAATCCGGGAGGCAAAGGTTTTATCTTTGCAATTATGGCCGAAGTCTGAGTCTTTGCATTTACTTGAAATACAGGAGCCATCATCCTGTTTATTTCAATTTTCTGACCTTTTCGTTCCTGCAATTCTTTTTCATCATCCAAAATAATTTACACCTCGCCTTTCTTTAATAGTTACCTTTTCTATATTATCATTTTAAAACTTTTCAGTCAAACAATAAAAGGCTTTAAAAAACTTTTGTCGAAATAAACAAAAAATTTAAATCAGGAAGGTGAGATTAAGATTTATGGGAAAAAATACGTTTGATATTATCTTTTTAAATGCAAGACCCGGTGCAGGGAAAAGTGAAGTTATTGATTTCTTTAAAAAGACACCTGTAGAAGAGAGACAGAAAATGTTTCACATAGGAGAGTTTGAAGAGATTGACGACTTCCCTATGCTCTGGACCTGGTTTGAAGAAGACCATATACTGGAAAAAGTACTTGGCAAACCGAGATTACATTCTACGGAAGATGCATATTTCAAATATCCCTATTTATGGCACTTACTCATTGAAAGAATATGCCTGGAATACAGCAAAAAGCTGAGGGACCATGAGAATTATCATGATACATACACAAATATTATAGAATTTTCCAGAGGTTCCGAACATGGTGGATATAAAGAAGCCTATGCACATATAAATGAAGATATGCTCAAAAAAGCAGTTATTCTGTATGTAAATGTATCTTTTTCAGAGTCTCTCAGGAAAAATCGAAAACGTTTTAATCCCAACAAACCGGACAGTATTCTTGAGCATGGACTTCCCGATTCAAAGGTAGAAAAACTTTATAAAGAGATTGACTGGGAAGAATTCAAAGGGAACCATCCTGAATATATTGAAATCAAAGGTATCAAAGTTCCTTATATAATATTTGAAAACGAAGATGATGTAACTACCAATAAACCGGATTTACTGGCACAGCGTCTGAAGGAAGTTATGCCGAAACTCTGGGAACTCAAGTGTAAATATCATTAAATCTGTATTGTTTAAGGACCTGTTCAAAAATAACCATGTTATAGTCCACAAATTTAACGTTTTTTTATATGAATCAGGTTTGGGGTTATGGGTGATGGGTTATGAATTCTTAATATTCTAACCCAGCACCCGGCACCCAAAAGAGAGTATTTTTTACAGTCCCTGAGGTTCAGGGTTACAGAGACGCTCCCGTCTTTTAACCCTGAGCCGGTAGAAAGGCCGGTGTTTTTTAATCTGAAAGAAAGAGAATTACTTGAAAATCTTTCAAAAGAATATGATAATATAATACAGAAAAATGAAGAACTCCGCAGAGATTGTCATATACTTACGGAAGATGTCATAATATCTGACAGAATGATAGCTACTGGAAGTGTTGCAGGAGGTATAGCAAGGGAGTTTAATAATATATTAATAGGCCCGAAAAAACTGGTCATGAAAATGGTGGATATGGATCTTCCGGAAGAGGTAAAACAGGAGTTCAGAGATTTTATTACATGCTGTAACAGCGGAGAAAAATTGCTGAGAACCCTTATTGGTATAGCGGGAAATTCATCATGTGAATTTAAAGATGTCAGAATAAACGAACTAATGGAAGACATATTAATACTTACAAATTCTATATTTGAACATGATAAAATAGAAATTGTAAAAAATTACGGTGCCATACCTGAATTTTCCGGCAAAGAACAGTATCTTCGAGAAGCCTTCGTAACACTGCTCCTCAATTCAAGAGACCTGATAAAATCAGCCTATGAAAGAGGAGAAATAACTGTAACAACAAAATCAGAGAACTCACATATAAAAGTGATATTTGCCGATACAGGAGAGGGTATAAGTAAGGATTCTTTAAAAGACATATTCAATCCTGATAAAATAATCAGAGGCTCCCTCACCAAGAAGATATTACCCAGAATGGGCCGGAGTATGTCAGAAATTTATGGGATAATAGAAGAACATAAAGGCAGGATAGAAGTGGAAAGCCGGCCCGGAGAAGGAAGTAATTTTATTATATGGCTGCCTGAAAACAAGTAAGAAAGGAATTTTATGTCATGGGAAAAAATAAGCCTGTAATTATTGATGGAAAAATCAGTGATGACCTGAAAAATGTCATAGAAATTTTTTCCAGAACTGCTTCCGATATAACATCCAACATAGAGGAAGCAATAAAAATTGCCAGCTCTGAAGAAGAACTTGTAAAAATATTGAAAGAAACCCTGAAGAATACAAAAGAAAATCTGAACAATCTTATGGAAAAACTTGAACAGGATAAATAGTAATTCGTGACCCGTGACAGGAGGTTTGTTAATGCTCCTGTTCAGTACAGTAACATAACATATTTCTCGAG
>JBEHWP010000265.1:0-8097 GCA_040217665.1 Vulcanimicrobiota bacterium | reverse complement strand
GCAGAAGAAATTAAAAAGATTAAATGTGATAATATAATTGACATAAATAACATAAAGACTAACCTCTTTCATCTCCTGATTCTTCATGTCAAGGAATGGGCTACTGAAATTTCAAAATCTCTGAGATATTTCGGTTCCGATTACAGGCTGGATAAATTTGATTCTATAATTTTTTGCGGCGGTGCAATTCAATTCAGGGATCTACATAAATATATCAATACTCAACTTAAGATTAACTCCTATAAATTCTGTCTTCCTAAAAATAAAAAGACCAGTATAAATAAACAACAATTTATTCTTGATAAAGAAACGGCTCTTATGTCATGTATGGGTCTTATTATCAGTTCTTTTAAGGAATTGAAAGAAATACATGAAGTAGTAAGGTTGAATAATTTTGAATTATTTAAAATATATGGTCAGTCAACTCAGGAAAACATGTTGCTACTAGAAGAAGATAAGAAGGGAAGGCCGGTTGAAAAAGACATGGAAAAAACATCTGACGAACCGGAAAAACTTTCTGCCGGGAACTTTGAACAGAAACAGGACGATAGAATTGAAAAAGTAGAAATTGAAATAGATGAAAAAACGGATCCTTCAGAAGAAGCAAGAGTATTTGAAGAAGAAATATCTGTAAAATCTGGGAAGCCCAGGACAACTCATTACATGTACATGTGCCATGCTTGTAACAGTATAAATAGATTTTCCGCCAAATTCTGTACATGCTGTGGAGAAGATCTGGTAAAACTCAGAAGATTGAGCCTACCCCGTGTCATATTTGAGAAATCGGTAAGTATGCTGGAGTGCCCCAGGTGTAATACTCATAATAATTTAAATGCAAGATTCTGCAAGTCCTGCGGTGTTACTTTTATAGAAATGGCAAGCTTTTGTCTCACATGTAACACTATAAACAGAATTACAGCGAAATTCTGTAATACCTGTGGAGGCAATGTCAGAAAGGTTCTTGGTCTCGGTCTTTTTAAACAGCTTCCTTCCATTGCTAATGAATACAGAGAATGTCCTGAATGTAAGAATAAAAATAGAGTATTTGCAAAGTTTTGTAAGACATGCAGACATGAATTTGTTACTCCCGGTTCAGAGAATTTACAGATACCTTTTATTACTCAGGAAATTACTTCAAAAGAACTTACAGAAGAACTGGATCTTATAAAAGATATGGAAGAACTGAGTGAAGGTAATTTATTAATAGATCTGGATATGACAAAGGACCTTTCGAAACAGTTACAGAAAAAATAAGACAGGGAGTTTTTTGATTACAGGATTGTAGAAATCAGAGCTACCGGACATGGTTTCCGGTTATTTATTGTTTCATAAATTTCTGTATACGGTGATTTCTTGTATCTGCCACATAGATATGTCCCATGTTATCCACGGCAATTCCTCCCGGACGGTTGAACTGGCCTTCTTTTGAACCCAGATTTCCCCATTTTGTGATAAAATTACCATCTTTATCAAATTTTTGAATGCGATGATTATCCCAGTCTGCTACATAAATGAATCCTTCTTCATCTACAGCAATACCGAAAGGATTATTAAATTCTCCGTCCTGTGAACCACGTTTTCCCCATTTTGTAATAAAATTACTCTTTAGATCAAATTTTTGTATAGAACTATTATCCCAGTCAACTACATAAATAAATCCTTTTTTATCTATTGCAATTCCCCTGGGAAATCTGATTTCTATTTCACCTTTATAATCAGTCTTCCACCTTTCAATAAATACTCCGTCATCAGAAAATTTTTCTATTGAGTGATTGAATGTATCTGATATATAAATATTGCCTTCTCCGTCAATAGCAATGCCAAAAGGATTATTAAATTCTCCTTCTCCAGTGCCATGTTTCCCCCATTTTTGAAGGAAATTGCCATGGGAGTCAAATTTCTGTATCCTGTGATTCATGGTATCTGCCACGTAAATATGTCCTCTGCTGTCTGCTGCCACACGGAATGGGTTGTTGAATTGACCGTTTTCTGAACCGCATGTGCCCCATTTTGTTACAAGATTATTGTTACTGTCAAATTTTTGAATCGAGTGATTGAATGTGTCTGCTACATAAATATTTCCTGTACCATCTGCAGTAATTCCATAGGGATTATCGAATTCGCCTTCATTCTTTCCCTCTTTACCCCACTGTTTCAGAAATATATAGGTTTCCCTTACCTGGATTTCATGTTCTTCTATTATTTCTTCCACTATTTCTTCCAGAGGTTTTATCTCTTCCGGCACTGTAGTTTTAACAGGTATAATTTCTTCTCTTATCTCTTCTTTTTCCTGTACAGGAGAGAATTTCTGTATACGTTGATTTTCCGTATCTGCCACATAGATATTTCCCATAGAGTCTGCTGCAATACCGAAAGGATTTTTGAAGTGTCCGTCACCATGTCCTTCTTCTCCCCAGAGTGTTATAAAATTGCCTTCCCTGTCAAATTTCTGTATACGGTGATTTTCCGTATCTGCCACATAGATATTTCCCATGGTGTCCACACATATACCTTCAGGGGATTCTAATTCCCCTTTTTCTTTTCCCTGGACTCCAAATTCACTTATAAAAGTTCCGTCACAGTTAAAGGTTTGAATTCTGTTATTAAGCGTATCTGCCACATAAACATATCCTTCCGAAGAAACTGCAATACCAAAAGGACCGTTAAATTGTCCCTGTTCTGTTCCTTCTTCTCCCCATGTTTTTATGAAATTTCCATGACAGTCAAATTTCTGTACCCTGTGGTTTTCACTGTCTGTAACATAAATATTTCCTGTAAAATCTGCGGACACTCCGCTCGGAATTTTAAATTCTCCTTCCAGAGAACCTTCATTACCCCATTTTTTTATAAAATTAAAAGATGATGAAAATTTCTGAATACAGTTATTATCACTGTCTGCTACATAGATATTTCCTTCCGTATCCACACATACTCCGAAAGGATTGACAAACTGACCTCCTTCTTCAGAACCGCATGTTCCCCATGTTGTTATAAATTTTCCGGAAGAATCGAATTTTTGTATTCTGTGATTGAAGGTATCTCCTACATAAATATTACCGAGAGTATCTGTACATATGCCATAAGGATAATCGAAGCAGGAGTTGTCTGTCCCCTCTTCTCCCCATGTATTTGTGAATACATATGTTAAAGGAGGAAGAATCTCTTTTTCATTTTCTGCTGAAGTCGTAAGAATGGTAAATTTCTGTATACGATGATTTAACGTATCTGCTATATACAGATTCCCTGCAAAATCTATTAAAATTGATGAAGGCTTTTTAAAGTTTCCGTCATTGAAACCGGCTGAACCGTAAGTCATAAGGAAATTACCGTGTCTGTCGAATTTTTGAATCCTGTGATTATTCCGGTCTGAAACATAAACATTTCCTTCTCTGTCTGCAGTAACAGAACATGGCTGTTCAAACTGTCCGTTTCCGCTGCCTTTTATACCATACTGTGCTATAAAATTTCCCTGTGAGTCGAATTTCTGTATTCTATAGTTTTCTCTGTCTGCAACATAGATTTCTCCTTCACTATTTATTGCCATACCGGACGGAAATCTGAACTGTCCCTCTTCTCCCCCTTCTTTACCGAATACTGCAATAAAATTTCCGTTACAGTCAAATTTTTCTATTCTGTGATTCTCCGTATCTGATACATAAATATTATCTTCTCTGTCTGACACAATACCTTCAGGATAATTAAACTGTCCTTCAAGAGGCCCTCTGTCTCCCCATGTTGTTATAAAATTTCCGTTACAGTCAAATTTTTCTATTCTGTGGTTTGCAAAATCTACTATATAAACATTATCTTTACTGTCAACAGTTATGCCGTGAGGACATATAAATTTACCCGGATCTTCACCCCACATACCCCATTTTGTTACAAAATTTCCTGATAAATCAAATTTTTGAACATTATGTTTCCCGAAATCTGTTATATAAATATGTCCTTTTTTATCTATTGCCATAGAAACTGGCCATATGAATTGACCGTCTCCGTAGCCACAGGTTCCCCATTTTGTTCTGAAAAGGCATGGTGAGTCATGTTTTACAGAAGGACTTTTTACTCTTATTACAGGTGTTATTATTTTATGTTTCTCTTCCACGACAGGAATAAATTTTTGAATAGAATGGCTTTCTGTATCTGCAACATATATATCACCGGCACTGTTTACTGCGATATCTCCCGGGCCTTTAAACTGTCCTTTTTCATTACCTTTTGAGCCGAATAAGGTGATAAAATTACCGTTATTATCGAACTGCTGTATTCTTTGATTATCAAAATCAGCTACATAAACCTGTTCTTCCATGTTTACTGCTATGGCTTCCGGCCCTTTGAACTGTCCGTTCATGGAGCCTGTTTCACCCCATGATAGCAGAAAATCTCCTGATTCATTAAATTTTTGTATACGATTATTCCTTGTGTCTGCCACGTAGACATAACACCTGCTGTCTGCTGCAATGCCTCTGGGGTAATTGAACTGTCCTTCATCATGACCGAAGGTACCCCACCGGGTTATAAAATTTCCGGCACCGTCGAATTTTTGTATTCTATGATTTTTTGTGTCCGCTATATAAATATATCCTTTCCGGTCAATAGCTATTTTTGAAGGGACACTGAACTGACCGTCTTCGCTTCCGACACTTCCCCACTCTATTATATAATTACCCCAGGGATCAAATTTCTGTATACGATGGTTATGAGTATCTACAACATAAATATTTCCTTCCCCATCGGCAGTCACGCCAAAGGGAAGATTGAATTGACCTTTACCTGTCCCTTTTTTCCCCCATGATGTAAGAAATTTTCCCGAAGGGTCGAATTTTTGTATGGAATCATTATGAGTGTCTGCTACATAGACATTACCGGTTACATCTACAGTAAGCCCTCCCGGTCTATTGAAGAGACCTTTACCTGTACCCCATGAACCGAATTTAAAATCAAACATATATTTTATTTGGTTGGTACAGGTCATCAACTGCCCTGATGACAGATCATGGAGCATGATTTCCGGGTCTCTGTATTCTCCTTTTAAAGCCTTGTTTACTATTCTTTCCAGATCGTCTGATATGGAAGGAATAATAGTTCTTATAGGTTTATCTTTTATCGAATCTGCTCCTGTAAGAAGTCTGTATATGATTGTACCTGTATTACGGGAAAAATTTCCCTCTCTTCTGTCTGACATATAATTGATTAAACGAATCTTTTCATGTCTGTCCAGAAATATATCTTCACCTGTAATATTATTATAACAGAGCCCGGTATGTTCTCTGTAAAGATAAGTCAGCCCTTCTAAAATCTGTTTTGTCCAATCTATTACTTTTTCTTCAGGGAATCCTGTTTTGCCGTCTCCTGTTAAAATAGTTTCTATATCTTTACCGTCTAAAAAATCAAAAACCACATAATATCGTCCGTTAAAGATAAAATAATCTCTTATGGCAGGGATTGATTTATGGTTCAGAGGGGCCATCAGTTTTGCTTTACTTAAAAAAAGTTCTGTTTCTTCTGCCACTGTGAGTAATTTTTCAATAGATTCTTTATCTATCAGATCGTCTGTATATCCTAATTTTTTCCCTTCTCCAAAATGCATGAGAAGATGATAGGAATTACCGGCAGTAAAATACTCTGCTCTCTTATCAGTCTTTTCAAATACGGAAAGCATATGTACCTGTTCTTCATCATATGGTATTTTTGTCTGTATATATTCACAGGGACTGAAAAATTCTCTTATGGAATATAATTTTTCCAGTTTATTATCTGAAGCACTGTAGAGATTACCTCTCTCATAAGTCCGGACGGCACTTATGATTTTATACCGGTTGTCAATGATTGTTTCTTCCGGCAGAGGTTTCCCTGTATAAAATCGATCTTTAAGTTCACTTCCGCAGTTATTGCAGAATTTAGCTGTTATAATATTTTCATATTTACATGTGGTACAGTTTTTTTTCATAAGCCCATCTCCAATGAAGGGTAAATATTTTTGATAAAATTCTGTAATCTATATAAAGATTCCTTTGTGAGGAAAAATTATCTTTCTTTACATTTAGAGTGAAAAGTGAAAAGTGAAAAGTGAAAAGAATAGGAATTACTCACTATTCACTATTTACTAACCATACTTGAAACTGACAGAATTTTTTGCTATAATATTTTTATAATTAAATTTACCATTATCTTATCTAAGGTATTACAGAACCAGAAAAACCGGCACGTTAAAAATTAATATTATATAACTGTGCCTGAAATGGAGAGGCAGGTGAATATAACAATGAATACAATTACAGAAGAAAAGATTGTAATAGATCATGAAATAGATACTAAAGGGCAGGTGGTATCTGTTTTTGCTGAAATAATAAAAGACAGCCAGAAGGAACCTCTTAAATATATAAAGAACTGGCAGGCTCCTGGAGGTGGAGAATAGTTTTTTATTTTCAGTAATTTATTATGAAAAAGAGAATCTTTGGTCTGGAAACAGAGTATGCAGTTATAATTGCGCCTGATGTAAAAAGCTCTTTCGTTCCGTCCAGATATGAAGTATTTCACGTCCTTAAAGATGTATTAGCATCTCATTACAGTGTTTTAAATTCCAGGGAAGTGAAAGCGGGAGTTTTTATGCAGAATGGTGGCAGGGTTCACCATGAAGCCTGCTTGAATGCTTTACTTGAAGGAGTGGTAGAGTGTTCTACGCCGGAATGCAGTAACTGTCGTGATATTTCTATTTATGGCAAAGCCAGCGACGAAATCTTTGAAGAAATGAGACAGGAACTGGAAGAAAGATTTCACAGGAAGGGTTTTAAAGGTTCTATTTTTTTTGGTAAAAACAGCAGAGACAGTAAAGGCAATTTTTACGGAACCCATGAAAATTATCTGGTAGACGATCCTGTTACAGGTTCTAAAAAGATATTTTTGTTTCTTACAGTCTTTTTTTTCTTTTCCATATTTTTGATAATGATTATTATTTTTAACCTCCCTGTTCTTCTTTTTATGCTTGTAATATTTCTTATCTTTCTGTTGCTCTGTATTATAAATTTGCCTCTTTCTTTTCTTGGAATAAAGCTGAAAATAATCAGAAAATCAGGAGAAGCCATTCTGAATATATTGAAAACTATGGTAAGTCCGAGACCCAGCCTTTTTACAAGAATATTCGGGGAAATTTTCAGATTTTCCACTATATTATGGGCTTATTCATGTGGCTTTTTTCTGAGACAGACAGTTTTTACGGAATTCAATAAATATCTTACTCCATATTTACTTACAAGGGTTATTTTTACCGGTTCCGGAAGGCTTTCAGACAAACTTCCACCTCATGAGAGCATGAGAATACCTTTTGAGATGTCTCAAAAAGCAGAAGCAATAAAAACTGTATGCACCATATTCTGGGATGATTATTATAAACCTGTATTCAGTCTTAAAAATTTTATAAAAAGTCCCCGTTCTGTTTTCAAAAGAGAAAAAAGACTGCATTTAATGTACTGTGATTCCAATATGAATGAATTTGTTACTTATATAAATACCGGTGTTACCGATCTTATCATAAGGATGATAGAAGAAGGTCATCCATTTAAAGATATGACTCCGAAAAATACTATCAGAGCTTTAAGAGAATTTTCACGGGATCTTACAATGAAGAAAAAGATACCTCTAAGAAACGGAACTTCTATGAGTTCTCTTGATATTCAGAGATATTACCTTGAAGAAGCAAAAAAATTTTATCTCCCTCTGGAAGATTTATCAGACGAAACGAAGAAATTATTACAGCTCTGGGAAAATATCCTTAGTTCTCTTGAAATCAATCCTCATCTGTTATACAAGGAACTTGACTGGGTGGCAAAAAAAGATTTGATGAATGAAGCCCTCAAGAATAAGGGAGACATATCTTTTTCTTCCTCTATGTTAAAATGGTTTAAAATTTTTCAGGATAAATTTCAGGAAGAATGTAATATTATGGATGAAGAAGAACTGCTCACAGCGGTAAAAGAAAAACTTTCTTTCTGGCACAGAAGAGCTTTTATGTCATTTTTAAAAACTGAAGCTATTACATGCAGAGAATTTACGGAGAAATTTTTGATTTACTCTCAGTTGCAGAAAATAGATTTAAAA
>JBEHWP010000264.1:0-8133 GCA_040217665.1 Vulcanimicrobiota bacterium | reverse complement strand
GTGAGTCGTGAGTCGTGAGCCGTGAGTATACTCACTGCTCAATGTTCACTTCTCACTAACCAAGAATTTCCATTGTAATATTATTGTTTGTATAAATACATACCTCTGACGCTATAGAAAGAGATTCTCTTACAATCTCTTCTGCGCTGAGATCTGTATTTTTATACAGGGCTTTTGCTGCCGCCATGGCATAAGAACCGCCTGAACCTATGGCTATAATATTATCATCCGGTTCTATAACATCACCGTTACCGGAAAGAACGAGTAAATGGCTTCTGTCACCTACAACCATAAGGGCTTCAAGCTTCCTTAAAAACTTATCCCCCCGCCATTCTTTTGCCAGCTCTACGGCAGATCTTACAAGGTTATTACCGTATTCCTGAAGTTTTGCCTCAAATTTTTCATACAAAGTCAATCCGTCAGCAGCAGATCCGGCAAAACCTCCCAGTACTTTTCCCTCTGCCATAATACGAACCTTTCTGGCCTTATGCTTCATGGCAGTCTTATCAAATGTAACCTGCCCGTCTCCTCCCAGGGCAAGTTTACCGTCTTTTATAACTCCAACAATTGTAGTAGATAAAATTTTAGTCATATATGGTGAGACGTGAGACGTGAGAGATAAACTCTTCTCACTTTTCACTTTTCACTTTTCCACCTCCCTTTTAAATCTTTCTATTTCTGCCAGAGCTCTCTCTACCATAAGGGCTCTCCTGATTTTCTTTTTTATTTTCTTTTCACTTTCCAGAGGACTGAAAAGTCCGAAATTCATTTTCATTGGTTGAAAATTTTTACTTTCCCCATGTGAAATATGATGGGCCAGTGAACCGAGGGCACTATCCCTGGGAAAAACCAGGGGTTCTTTTCCCATTAGCACAAAGGCTCCGTTTATACCGGCCATAAGTCCTGAACTGCAGGATTCCAGATAGCCTTCCACTCCGGTAATCTGCCCTGCAAACAAAATTCTTCTGTCCCTTTTTAAACTCCATGTGTCGTGAAGATGACATGGACCATTTATAAAAGTATTTCTATGCATGACACCAAACCTGTAAAACTCGGCTTTTTCAAGCCCTGGAATCAATTGAAAAACCCTTTTTTGCTCTTCCCATTTAAGGCGAGTCTGAAACCCTACCATATTATACATAGTCATCTCTTTATTCTCCGCTCTTAACTGAAGCACTGCAAAAGGTTCTTCATCTGGCTTTTTAGGATTGATAAGACCTACCGGTTTTAAAGGGCCAAATCTCAAACTGTCTTCTCCCCTTCTGGCAATCTCTTCTACAGGAAGACATCCTTCAAAATATTTTTCTTCTTCAAAGCTATGAAGGGGCATCTTCTCTGCCTCCATAAGAGCCGTATAGAACCTCTTATATTCAGTCTCTGTCATGGGACAATTTAAATAATCTCCTTCTGACGTATCATATCTGGAAGCTCTGAATACTTTCTCAGAATCAATAGTTTCGCCGGCAATTATGGGGGCGACTGCATCATAAAAATAAAGATGATCTTTTCCGAGGAGCTTTTTGATTACTTCTGTCATAGGAGGAGATGTAAGAGGACCTGTAGCAATAATAACTACTCCGTCAGGTATATCATGCAGTTCTCTTCTTTCAACAGTTATATTCTCATGTCCCTCTATAGCTTTCTCCACCAGTGATGCAAAAACCTCTCTGTCTACAGCGAGGGCACTTCCCGCATCTACCCTGGAATTATCCGCACATTTCATTATAATAGAATTAAATCTTCTAAGTTCTTCTTTCAGCAGTCCTGAAGCTGTTTCAGGAGAATCAGAGCGTAAAGAATTACTGCATACAAGTTCTGCAAGTTTCCCTGTTCTGTGGGCAGGAGTCATCTGTTCAGGTCTCATTTCGAACAAGCTTACTTTAATACCTCTTTCTGCTGCCTGCCAGGAAGCCTCACATCCTGCAAGGCCCCCACCTATTACTGTCAATGAATTCATAGTAAAACCTTTATATATTCGTGACGCGTCACGATTGATGCGTGATGCGTGACGTGTGATGCGCATTTTCATCGATACCGGACGAACACAGGGGGGTCGCCCCTACTTTTCACTCTTCACTCTTCACGACTCACTTCCCGATTTACCGACTTCCTGCCATTCCTGATAATCACATTCAGGATCCATACAGGCAAGTAATATTTTACCGGCAGTCTGCCTTTTTATTACTAAAATATGATTACTTTTCGGACACTTATTATTTGTAGGTTTATACCAGCTGCTGAAGGTGCATTCAGGATATAAACTGCAGCTGTAAAATATTTTTCTCTTTTTCGTAAACTTCTCAACTATCTCTCCCTTGCAACCAGGTTGAGGGCATTTTACACCTACAGTTTTTCTTATAGGCATGGTATTCTTACAGTCAGGGAAGCCGGAACATGCAATAAAAGGGCCGAATCTTCCTCTTTTTACTATCATCGGTTTTCCGCATTTATTGCATATTTCATCTGTATACTGAACCGTAAGCTCCACTTTTTCCATCTCCTTATCGGCCTTCTGGAGAGTATTTAAAAAAGGCTGATAAAAATCACAGAGCAGTTTTATCCACTCCATGCTTCCTTCTTCGATTTCATCCAGCTTATCTTCCATTCTCGCAGTAAAGGATTCATTTATAATATCAGGGAAATGCTTTACAAGAAGTTCTGTAACCTTGATACCTAATTCAGTAGGATGAAAACGTTTTTTCTCAACAGTAACATATCCTCTCTGCCTTATTGTTTCTATAATAGGTACATAGGTACTCGGTCTTCCTATACCTTTTTCTTCCAGTATTTTAACAAGAGTTGCTTCTGAATATCTTGAAGGTGGCTGTGTAAAACACTGGGCAGGTGAAAGTTTTATCAATTTCAATTTATCACCTTTAGTCAGTTTCGGCAAATCAGACTTCAAAACCTCTTCATCTTCTCCGGGCTGAATATCATAAACTTCAAGGAATCCAGGGAAAATAACATTTCTGCCTGCAACCCTGAAGGTATATTTACCTGCCTTTATATCTACCGTAATAACCCTGAGTAAAGCAGGTGTCATCTGGGATGCAACAAATCTCTTCCATATAAGGGAATATAGATTATATTGATCTTTACTCAGAAAAACCTTTACTTCATCGGGAGTTCTTAAAACAGAAGTAGGTCTTATGGCTTCATGAGCATCCTGTGCTCTGTTTTTGGATTTAAATACATTGGCCTTTGATGGGAGATATTTCTCGCCAAAATGATCGCCTATATAATTCCTTACCTCTTCGATTGCAACAGTGGAAACCCTGGGAGAATCTGTTCTCATATAGGTTATAAGGCCTGCTGTTTCACCTTTTATATCAAGACCTTCGTATAATTCCTGGGCAATCTTCATGGTTTTCGATACTCTGAAACCAAGACGGCGGGAGGCTTCCTGCTGTAATGTGCTTGTTATAAAAGGAGGCATAGGATGTCTCTGCTGTTCTTTTTCAGTCACTCCGGAAACTACAAAATCTGATTTATCCAGTTCTTTCAATATATCCTGTGCTTCTTTTTCACTTTTTATCTTTATCTTCTTACCGGCTTTTTCTCTTAATACTGCTTCAAAGGTAGACTTCAAACCTGTTTTTTGAAGTTCTGCCGTAATGGTCCAGTATTCTTCGGCAACAAAATTCTGTATTTCCTGTTCTCTCTCACAAATAAGCTTCATAGCAACAGATTGAACTCTTCCGGCACTCAAACCTTTGGAAACTTTTTTCCACAGGAGAGGACTTATTTTATAACCTACCAGTCTGTCAAGGATACGTCTTGCCTGCTGTGCATAAACCTTATCAAGGTTCAGGTTATGAGAATTCTTAAGAGCTTCTTTAAGAGCCGGTCTTGTTATTTCATGGAGTTCTATTCTCCGCGGTTTATCTATATTTAATGACTGTATAAGATGCCATGCAATAGCTTCCCCTTCTCTGTCAGGGTCAGAAGCAAGATAAACATGATCAGATTTCTGGACAGCAGTTTTAAGTTCCTTGATAATTTTCCCTTTACCTTTTATAGTTATATACTGTGGTGTAAAATCATTATCCACATCGACACCAAGTTTACTTTTAGGTAAATCTCTTACATGGCCCATAGAAGCTTTTACTGTATATTTACTACCAAGAAATTTCTTTAATGTTCTGGCTTTCGCCGGAGACTCAACTATAATCAGGGATTGCATAATTCCTCCAACTATTTTTTCTAAATTATAAGAAAAATTTTTTGTCTCATTATTTAGAACCTATCGGAAAAGTCATTTCTCTAAATTCTGACAAAAAAATTCCCTTCTCTTCGTATAATAAGATTCTTCAACTCAAGTATACTCAACACAGACGATACTCTGCCTGTTTCCATAGAAGTTTTTCTTATTATTTCGTCTATATGAGTTCCTTCCATATTTATATATAAATAAATTTTTTTTTCATCTTCTGAAAGAACAGGTTCAGGAGGTTTTTCTGGAAGAGGAAAACCTTCCATAGGTATTAATTCCCCGGTAATATCTCCTATATCTTCAACAAGTTTTGCCCCTTCCTTTATAAGCCTGTGTGTTCCTCTGCTGAGTTCTTTATCTATAGAACCGGGAATGGCAAATACTTCCCTTCCCTGTTCCAGGGCAGAGTTTACGGTATGGAAGGTACCGCTCTTTTCTCTTGCCTGCACAACCAGTATACCCCTGGAAAGTCCACTGATAATCCTGTTACGCTTCGGGAAATTACATGATAAAGGTTCTGTGCCGAGAGGAAACTCGGAAATTACCGCTCCATTTGCAGCAATCATATCCATTAATTCATAATTTTCCGGCGGATAGGCTATGTCGAGGCCGCACCCTATAACTGCTATAGTTCTCCCATGAGCGTTTAAAGCTCCTCTGTGAGCAATTGTATCAATACCTCTTGCCATACCGCTTACTACAGTAAAATTAAAGGTTGCAAGCTTTTTGCACATATCAAAAGCGACAGATTTACCATAACTGTCAGGAGTTCTTGTTCCTATAACTGCAACGGAATTTCTATCTTTATCGGTAAGATTTCCTTTTACGTATAAAACAAGAGGCGGGTCAGGTATCTCTTTTAAGAGAGAAGGGTAAGATTTATCTGACAGACTTATTATGGATATACCTTTTTTAGTTGTTTTTTCTATCTCTTCTTCTGCTTCCTTGAAGAGTCTGTCTTTTTCTTTTATAGAACAGACGATAGTAGAGCCAATACCCTTTACAGCTCCAATATCAGAGGGTGAAGCATTAAAAATATTACGGGGAGAAAGAAAAACTTCAAGTAATTTTCTGCTTTTCAGAATTCCAAGATTGGAAACATTTGTTAATGCCAGCCAGTAAACAAGTTCATCCATAATCTTTTTGCTAAAACCAGAGTAAACCTCTCTGATGTAAACTTATCTATTACAGATAAGCCTGTAAAATTTTAATACTTACTGACCTGAGCATAAGGATGTAATAAACGTTTACCTCCCGTCACGCGTAACGCGTTACGAAAGCATATATTGTATTATTTATGCTCAACTCAGTAAAAAGTCCATTGGAATTTCATATTATACTTCAAGAGATTTCCCTTGTCAACTCAATTTTATCTATCAATATCCATCCTTCATCACAATTTAACACAATATTATCTCCTGTTTTTATCATTCCTGTAATTCCTGAAATACCACTTATACCGGGTATATTATATTCCCTTGCCAGAATAGCGGCATGAGAAAGAACACCTCCTGTTTCTGAAATCATTCCCAGTGCCAGGGGAAACACAACGGACCAGCATGGCTCACATCCCGGAACAACAAGAATTTCGCCTTCCCTGAAATCACACAGTTCTTCAGGCTCTTTAATAACCCTGGCAGAACCCTGCACTATGCCTCTGTTTAATACGTATCCTTTTATCTTCATTCCATAAAATCTCTCCGGTAAAACAGGTTTTACCTCTTTCGGTATTGAGCCGGTAAATTCATCGGGGAACACCGAGTCAATCAAATCTTCATATTCTTTCTTTACATGTCTTACATGGTCACGCCAGTATTGTCTATTACATGTCAGATCTTTTAACAGCTCTATTTCTTTTACTGTTAAAAAGAATATATCTTCCTGCTTCTCCAAAAAACCTCTTTTTACAAACAAAGACCCCATGTATAAACATAATTTCCTGAGACCTTCTGTTAAAAGAAGGGTATATTTCCTGTGCCTCTCTCTCTCGTCTGAAAGATGGACAAGCAGGTCAAGCAGGTCATTAAAATGGTTTGTCACAGAAGGGTAGCAGTAATATTTTTCATAAGTCTTCTTAATTTCTGTTATTATCTTTTTATCTTTTAATATTTTATCTTCAATTTTATTACGTTCCCAGGCACACTTAAAATCTTCCTGTTTCATGGCTCCAAGCATACCGAGAATATACCTGTCATCTTCTCTGTACCTTTTTCTGGCCAATTCGAGAGGCATATCTGTCCAGTGGCCGTATCTATCTATGAAATTTCTTAAATCTTCAGATATATATTCCGATTTGCCATCACGGCATATCAATTCCATCAGGTCTTTATTAAAACTATAATTCTCAAGATTAATATCAAGAGGTTTGAAATCCTGGAAAAAAATCTTATATGGTTCAAGTTCATCAGGAAGAAATGACTTATAATATTCATTAAATATCTGATAAATATAACCTGTATAAAATGTAAGATCTTCTCTGTACATAAGATCTCTTATGTTTAAAAATAGAAGCCATGGATCATCACTTTTTTCTATTGCAGAAATCAAACCTGCTGCTTTTCTCCTGTATTCTTCCAGTCTTAAAGAAAGTCGTAACTGCATATTCCAGATAGCTTGAAAATACTTCTGAAATAATAGAGGATCATATAAAATTCGCCACATATGATTATAAATGTATTCATTAATATAAATCCTGCCTTTATACTGTAAAACGAGAGAACCACCAGGTCTTTTTATACCGAGTTCCTGATGAAAAGAAACAAGTCTTTCGTCAAGGTAATTACCAAAGAAATCTGCAGAAAGAGGTGTTAAAACAGACGGTAAAAAATCACACACAGGAATTCTTGACCATCTGCCTGAAGAAGTTACAGGTCTTGCCTGAAATATATAAATCTGTCCTTTATCATAAGCCCATTCAATATCCTGAGGACAGGAAAAGATATTATGAACATCATCTGACAGATTAATAAGATGGGCAATAAATTCATCAGAACATATACCATTACCTGTTTTCTCTTTTATTTCCCGTGATTTTTTATCTATAACCATCATAAAGGGTATATTCTTTCCCGATACAAGTTCATCTATTCTGTTAAAGGTCAGATTTATTACCACTTCATCATTACCTGTCATGGGGTTACAGGTAAATATAACACCTGATATGTCAGGTATAATCTGTTTCTGTATTATAACAGCCATGTTCAGTCTGTGAGTAATATGCCTCTCCTGTCTGTAAACAAAAGCTTCGTCAGACCAGAAAGAAGACCAGACACTTTTAATGGCTTCAGATATAGCATGAGGTGATGATTTAACATCCAGAAGTGATCGATATATGCCTGCAAAAGAATAATTATGGCCGTCTTCCATAGTACAGGAAGAACGAACAACAAAAGTTCCGTCATAAGAGGAGATTAAATCCATGAGTTCATCTGTAAAATTACCGGAAAATTTATAATCTGAAATGAAAGATTTGATAAAAGGAAGTCTGTTCTTTTGCTCCAACGGCGGAAGCAAATAAAAATCAGTTAAATATTCCCGGAGAACTTCATCGTAAATTTTACCGGAAAGGCAAAAACCTTCGGGAACGGTAAAACCTTTTTTGTTTAATATGGAAATATTAACAGCTTTTCCGCCGGAAAAAGAATCTATGTCTTGGAAATGTATAAAATATTTCATACAAAAAATATCTTTTCACTCTTTACTATTTTCAATAATATCTATAGTTTTTCACTTTTTCATAATTTCCTTGTCTTTACTGGCTTTATAGTTATTTTGACTTCATTCCTGGATTATTTTTTACATTTTTTTAAATCTGCAAAAGTATAGTAATATAATACTCTGAAAACACAATAATTACCATATAAAAATTAAATAAAATTTTCAATTGACCATGATTTATTATTATGATAAAATGAGAAATC
>JBEHWP010000263.1:0-8168 GCA_040217665.1 Vulcanimicrobiota bacterium | reverse complement strand
AGGAAGAAGAAATAAAAGAAGAACCACTGCCCGCTCCTCCTGTCATATCTCAGGAAAAAGTCGAAGAAATCATAACTGATTTCAAAGTGAAAAATCCATTCATTGCTTCCCGGTACGGTATAATTGCCATAGTATTTCTCCTTGCTGTTTCTGCCTGGTCTGTTGTTGCTTCATCAAAATATATTTCCCGTATGCCGAGAACCGGTAATTTTCTTTATATGACATCAACTCTAAACAATACTGTTACAGAATTAAATCTCCGGAACGGAAATTTCAAAGATTTTATAGAATTACCTTCTAAAGGAGGGGCTGTCTGTTATTCAAAAAAAAATCGCTCTCTCTACAATTTAAGTTCCGCCAATAATACAATTTATGAAATAAATATAGATACAGGAACTATCGTAAAATCAATGAAAGTAGAACATGGAACATCTTATATACTTCTCTCCTGTGATGAACATGTTATTTATATTCTTAATACTGTTACCGGTAGACTCGGGTTTATAAAAACAGAAAATTTTAAAGAAGAGAGAAGTTCTGCACAGGTGGGAATAGGACCTGTCTGTGCAGAACTGTCTCCTTCTGGAGACAGGATTTTCATAACAGGAGAAAGGGATGAAACCATAACTGTTTTTGATACTGAATATTTTATAATAAAACATATGTTAACCTTTACAGGTAATAAACCGAAAGGCGTCGGAGGAGATAAAAACAGAGCCTATGTGTGTCTTTCAGATACTAACAGGATTGGTGTCGTTGACCTTACTTCAGGCAATATCGTAAAGTATATTCCTGTTAAAGGAGATCCATTAAATGTATTATTCTGTTCCGGAGAACCTGATGTGTTTTTTGTTATAACAGGAGTAACCGGTTCTATACAGGCCTTTAATAAAAATACTCTATCTCCTGTTACTGAACAAAAATATACAGGTTTTAAAATCTTAAATGCTATTTCTCCGGGAAACGGAAAGATATATATGCTCGGTGAAAGTGACTATGTGAAAAATTCTTCTATAGCCATTTATAATGTTTCTGAGAAGAAGCTGGATATTATAAAAAGTAAATTCCCATTATCTTTTCTTACTTTTGTAACCATGTAATTTTATAAGAAATTTTTATAGATTTTTTGTAATATTTTATTTATATTTAAATTTATTTCCATATGTGATATAATAAAATTAGAATTTTTCAGGAGATAGTGTTTTAAAATGATTAAAATTAATAATTACGGCGTAACAGTTCTGGAATCACTCCTTGCCATTACTATATTTTCTATGCTTTCAGGTATTATGTTTTATATTTTTTCCGTATCTGCCGGAAGCTGGCTCAAGGTTCGTCAGACTGTAGAAGTAAAGGAAAGTGCCCAGGTAGTTCTTTCAAGAATAGAAAGAGAGCTTCGATGCACTTCTCCCGATAGTATTCAACTTATGAATCATACTATTTCATCTGTGCCTCTACCGGATGATGTTATATCCTTTCTTTCTGCCTTTAACAGCACTACCGGCAAAACGGAATATGATTCTTCAGGTTATATGGCATGGCAGAAATATATTATATTCTATCTGAAAGATGATGAGAAATATAAAAAAGATGGCTATTATCAGCTATGGAGCAGAGAAGTTTCTCTGGCAGATTATAAAGGTAATTATCCGAGCCAGCAGATACAATATATGCCCTATCCCCATCTTATTTCACCTCCGGGCACTCCTCAGGCTCTTTCTACGTATATAACCATGACTGAAGATAGCTATACTACAAAACCAAGACCTGTAGACAGGAATATTACCTATCTTAATTTTACCCTTGATAATACAGGACTTCAGGGAAAGGTTTATATACACATAAAAACAGGAAAACCTGTAAAGCCTGATAGTGCTTCAAGTGAAGACAGTCCGGAAAAACTGGACATTAAAGCCTGTATAGGATTAAGAAATAAATAAGAAAGGAAGATGATGTTATGAAGAAGCTTATGAGAGAAAAAGGTTTTGCTCTTATGACTGTTATGCTGATGACTGCTGTTATATTGATACTTATGATAAGTCTCGTATCTCTTTCATCTCAAACACTTTATCAGGCCACAAGGGGAATGGAAAAGGCCTCTCTTATGCCCTATGCCGAGTCTGCTTTAAATGAAGTAATACTTAATATGCAGAAAGATCTTGAATGGGGAACACATAATGAAAAACTTTATATGAAAGTGGGAGGACAGGAACCATCTCTGGCAGGTCTTAAGGATTCTGACCTTCCTTCTGTAAACAGTGCCTTCAGTTTTCAGGGAAAAGCCTGTTATTACGTTTCTTTTGACCCCAATGACAGTGCTTTCTCAGGAACAAAATATATTTCTGTAAATAATCTGAAAGAAAGTGATCCTGCAGATAACTGGCGTGGTACCGATAAAGTGCCTGCCAACTGTGCAAGCATAATAGTTACTGTAGCAGTGGGAAATACTGTAAGGCATTTTGAAGCTCTTGTTACTATGACAACCTCTGCTTCTTATATGAAAATGGGGGCAAGGGGGGAAGCTAACTTTATAGCAAAGGAATTTTTAGTAGAAAAAAAAGGGGGAAGCAGTAATCCGGAGTTTCATTCAAATCATGGTGGAGGTGCTGATACATCTATTAAATTTACCCTTTCAGATAAAATTGAATTAAAGGATAATACTGTTTTCAGTGCTACAGGTAAAGTGGTTTCAAATAAATCTCCTTCTGACCCGAATTCTTTTAAACATAATCAGGATGCTCAGGATGTTCCTGTTGTTCCTGTAAAAAAACTCGTGCAGAGTATTACTGTGGAAACAGCGAAAATACCATGCGGAACTTATGAAAAAGGTTCCGACCAGGCATTAAAACATACCGCTCCTGATGGTAAAATAACAAATTATCTTAAAGATACATCTGTTGTTCCAGGATTTTACTGGGATGGTGAAGGTATAAAATTCTCTAAAAGCCTGGAAGTTGAATTTGATCCCAATAATCCGGATAAAGTGACGGGAAATCTGACTATTTCAGGAAGTATTAAAGAAGTAAAATTTGATGCTGATGGTATAAGTATATATGCCCCCGGAGATGGAGAGAGGGATTTCGCAGATAAGGGTAAATATCTCCATGGAAGTGTTCTTATTAATACGTCAGATGAAGTCCTTGTAGGTAAAGGTAATATTTATGCAGAAGGAGACATAACCCTCAAAGGAAAAGAAATGAAAGCAGGTGCAGGAACTGATGATATAGCTCTTTATGCAGGGGGAGATATCAATATAACAGTCAATGATGAATTAAATTTTAACGGCCTTGTCTATACACTGGGAGATTTTGTATGTGATGCAAAACAGGTTAATATATACGGTGCTATTATGTCTGCCGGAAAAGATCCCAATACTGATCCCAATGGAGCAGTCTGTGATCCCGGTAATATGAGTATAGATGCTACCGGTGATGCAGTAAAAATTTATTTCGACGACTCGAAATTAAAAGCCATTGCCGGCTCTTCGGGAGGAGGCTCTACAGGTGCTATCAGGTTTCTTTCGTGGCATGAATTTTGATGTGTTTTATAGAGAAAAAACAGGAATGAGTTTTGCCGAGGTAATATTTGCCATAGGTATAGTTGCATCTGTACTTATAGTTTTAATAGGAGCACTTACAGGAGGCCTTCAGGCCCTTCAGAAAGGAACCGGCTATACTGAAGCAACTGTGATTGCATCAAGGGTAATAGAAGAATACAGAGCACTTGATTATACTGCTATACCTCTGTATGCTCCATCCAGTCCCGATGTGTTTATTGACAGCAGTTTTACCGTATCTACAGTGGTTGAAGAGGTAGTGCATGCTCCGACTTCATATAAATGTAAAAAAGTAATAGTCAATGTAACAAGAGGTGCTGACGGCATAAAGGCAAAATCAATAGATGTTTTGATGGAAACTTTTTTAATCGATAGAAATTAATAACAGGATACCGAAAAATACCTGTTTTTATTAATCGTAATTCTCAGATTGGCCGGCCAATTTTATCCACCTTTTTCAGTAAAAGTGAATTCAGCAGGTAATAAATAAAAATGTCTGTTTACAGTATTTCTATGAAAAAATTTCTTCATCGTATTATTATTATCTGTATTATTTTTGAGATTTTTTTAATATTTACGGATATCTTTATCGCTTCCAATATGTTTATACTTATTCCGGTAAAATCATTTCGAAAGATCTTTAATATTACAGGTGAACATTCTCTTGCCAACTTCTTTTCATCCATACAGACCTTTTGTATCGGTATAACACTTTTATGTATCTGTTTCTTCATAAAAGCAGAGAACCTGAAAAAAGGTATTATATGGTTTTTCTACGGCATATTTTTTATGTGTATTGCCATAGACGATGGCACTGCATTTCACGAAAGTATAGGAGATTGGATCAGTTACTGGATAAATACCCACGATTCTCCTGTTTCAGAGTTAATGTCTCTATATCCGTCTTACCGGTGGCATATAACTGTTGGGCCTTTCCTCTTACTTGCAGGTCTTTTTATGTTATATTTTTTATGGCATGAATTAAAAGGCCTTAAGATGAGAAGAATTTTATTTATTGCACTGTTATGTGTTATAAGTGCAGAGCTGTTAGATTATCTGGATGGTATGGGGAAACCCGTTTTTATGCTACAGAATCTGTTTCACATTAATTCTGTCATAATTACTCACCTTATGAGAATTGTCGAGGAATATCTGGAGATGTTATCAATGACATTATTGTGGTATGTTTTTTTAAATTATCTGTCCCATTCTACAGATGGGAAAACTGTTACCTTTACCCGGGAATAATTACTAAAGACTGTAAAGAAATAAGTTCTTCAATTTTTTTGTTCCAGGTTCCGGGTTATAAAAATAAAACCCGGAACCTGGAACCTGATTTTATAATTCTATACTGTTTTCCCATACTCCGTGAAGGTTACAGTACTCAAGTGCAATAAGGCTCTTGAACTGATCCTTTTTTATACATATATGGGCACATGGTTCCGATACGACAGGAGCAAGGTCTGCACTCATGAGATGAATTAACTGACCATTTTCTTTCACTCCGTAAAGCTGAATCCATGCAATATGATGTTCCACCGTATTGGGATGTTTTACTTCTTTCCCGACAATGACTGTTATTTCCGTCTCATTACAGCCGGCACAGTGTTTTACTTCAATAAAGGGAACATGTTTTTCTTTTCCTTCTTTGTCTGCACCTTTAATTAATTCTCCGAATTTCATATTTATAACGCCTCCCGTTTAAAATGTTGTAGTTTAAATTTTACAGATCTGTCTTTTTTATGTCAAGTATTTATATGAAAATAGTGAGTAGTTATTATTAATATGTATTGACAATGCATTTATTGGGAGGATAATACTATTAATAAGGAATGGGAGGGCATTTATAATCCGATAAATCTTCATGCAAAGATCAGTTTTAGCTCTATCTCCAGTTCTTCAAGTATACCTACTTTGATTTTATCTTCTGCTGAATACGTTGCCGGTCTTCCATATAATTTATCTGCACCGGATTTGAATACCTGTACAGTCTTATGTACAGGATCAACAATCCAGTATTCCTTCACACCAAATCTTTCATAAAGTTTGAACTTATATTTCATATCCCTCGAAGCAGTGGATGGTGATAGTATTTCTATAATTAAATCAGGAGGGCCAAGACAACATTTATCTTCAAAGAGTTTATTATTATCACAAATTACCATAATATCCGGTTGTACTGTATTTGTTGCATTATTAAAGGTTTCTCCCTCTTCAGGCAATACCACGTCAAATGGTGCACCAAATACTTCACATGTTTTCTCTTCAAGGTAATTCTCGAATTTATTAAGTAAGCGCCTGGATACTCTCTGATGAGGTATTCCGGCTCCCGGACTCATATTATAAGCTTCCCCTTCTATTATCTCCCACCGTTCATTATCTGGCCATGATGTATAGTCACTATATGTATATCTTCTATGTTCTTTCCTCAATGCTTCTGCCATAGACATCACTCCCTGATAATATTTTACCATTTTCGGCCAGACATTGGAAGCCACATTTTTTATATATAACATTGAATCTGAAATCATTATATCCGTAATGATTGATTTTCTGATTAAATGTTTCTACGGTAATATATGAAAAATTATGATTTAAAAACCACTGTTTTTCATAATAAAGATGGTCGAGGCCTTCATACTTTTTCTTGTATTCATCTTCACCGAGACTGTCTATCTTGGCCTTTTCTATATTATCTTTAAAATTAATATCTGCAATATCCATTATGGCAACAGCCTTTCTTGCTTTACACAGCATTTTCTTTAAAACTCTTTCTCCATAATCGTAAGAGGGAAAATAAAAAAAAGCACTGTTTGAAATTACTATGTCATATTTTGTATCTGTGTCAAGGTCTGCAGCTTCACTGAAGGTGAAATCTCCTTCCGGCATAACGGATTTAGCAGTATTTATCAGATTTTCTGAATAATCAATACCTCCGACTTTATGACCTTTTTCATAAAAAGGATATAAAAAGGCACCGCTTCCGCACCCTGTTTCATATATACTGTCAGACCCGGTTATATTGATTTTTTTACTTATAAATTCTGTATAATTCAGCCAGTCTTCACAGGTAATTTTCGCCGTTTCACTGTCAAATCCATCGAGTTTAATAAGTTTCTCCAGATTTATTAAACCTTCTGTATGCCGTTGATTCCATATATCTTTCCATTTATTCATAGTTATGTTCCATCTGTATTACCTGTTCCGTCCAGCAATTGAAGGCCCAGGGATAAATGTTTACCGCTCATTTCCGTTCTTTCTGTATTAAACATATATTCCTTTATGCCTTTAACAAGTATTCTGTTTAATTCAGGAGTTCTCACACTTACTCTGAAATAATTTTTCCCCGATATTCCCTGTTTATTTATGGCTTTTATGAGTATATTGTATTTTATAAAGAGATATTTTTGAAGTGCTTTAACATGTCCCTTCGGTAATCTGCATAAAAGAAAATTTGTCACCGACGGGCCTGTTATGTAGACAGATGTTTTCTCTAAAGATTTCCTTAAATGTTTTCTGTTTTCCCTGATTTTTTTGATTGAATTATAATAATCATCTTTATATTTACCGATTCTATCCAGGAAGAATTCTGCAAAAGAATTTATATTCCATATGGGAAGATTTTCTCCGAGTTTTTTTATTATTTCTTTATTACAGGTAATGGCACAGCCAAGCCTTATGCCGGGTATGCCGTATTCTTTCCCGAAGCTTTTGACAATTATTAAATTTTTATAGTTTTTATACAGCCCTGTAATACTTTCACTTTCTTTTGCAAAATTCATAAAGGATTCATCTATTACTATATATCGGGCAGACGTTTCCGTGAGAAGTCTTATAATATCTTTTCTGGATATAATTAACCCTGTAGGATTATTCGGATTTACAAGTATAATCTGCCTGACCTGTTCTTTTTCCGCAGTGGCAATTAATCTCTTAATATTTACTGTAAAATTATCATCTTCTGTGGGAAAATAAATTGAATTATATTCTTCCTTTACATATTCTCCGAATGCCGGTAAAGGAACAAGACTTTTTCCGGAGCCGAAACATTTAAATAATTCCTTAATTATCTGGCATGACCCGTTACCTAAAACTACATGTTCTCCTTCAACTTCAAAAGGAAGGATTTTCCTTGCTTTATCAATGAGTATTCCGTCATTTGACGGATAACAGGCAATAAGATTTCTGGTGTAATTTTTTATTTCTTCAATAAATTCATCGGAAGGGAAATAGTCATTGTAAAGGAGATTAAAATCGTGAAATTTATAATTCCAGTAACCTCCGAAAGATTTCGATAAATAATCTATTTTTTCATCATCTGATGAAAATAGATATCTTGCAATACGCAGGTCTTCCATATCATCTATTTCATACCATGATTTGCTCTTTACCGGTTTTGCATATATGTCCTGTTTACCTATAAAAACAAGGAGCTTTAATATAATCTCATAATAGCTGTTTTTACTCTGAGTCTTCATATATATTTCCAGTGTAGGCAGGAATATTTCTCTGAAGAAATTTTTGTTGAAATGATATAAATTTAACGTCTTATAAAGTCCGTTCAGTTTGGCATGCCTTTTCTGGGTAATTATATTTGTTATTCTGTCATTAC
>JBEHWP010000262.1:0-8193 GCA_040217665.1 Vulcanimicrobiota bacterium | reverse complement strand
ACCGAAAAGGGTCTGCAGTGAATCTTCAGGCACGCTCTTTTTACATATGTTCGCCCATTGCGTGGTAAGTCGCACAGCTTTTTCCGCATGTTTATAATCACATGGATAGGGAATACATTCATCTAAAGGCATCATAATATCAGAACCCAGAACTTTTTGTATTTCAACTACCTTTTCCGGGGTAAAATAATGGCTAGAACCATCCAGATGAGAACGAAACAATACACCTTCTTCTGTTATATCCCGTAAATCCTGAAGGCTGAACACCTGAAAACCTCCGCTGTCTGTAAGTATGGGGCCATGCCAGTCCATAAATTTATGAAGTCCTCCTCCGGCAGATATTATGTCAAGTCCCGGCTGAAGGTAAAGATGATACGTATTTCCGAGAATAATTGAAACATTCATGTCTAAAAGTTCCTGTGATGTAAGGGCTTTTACCGTGGCCTGTGTGCCTACAGGCATAAAAACAGGTGTATCTATTACCCCGTGAGGTGTTGTTAATTTACCCAGACGGGCATTATTTTCTGTGCTTTTATATAATAATTCAAATTTGAATTTTTCAGGTTCTTTTTCCATGCTTTATTCCTTTCAGTATAATCGTGACGCGTAACGCGTAATGCGTGATGCGTATTTTCACCGGTACCGGGCGACCACAGGGGGCCCGCCCCTACTCACTCTTCACTACTCTTCACACTCTTACCGAGTATCTCCAGAACATCTTTCATATCTTCTGCAAGGGGTGCTGTGAATTCCACCCATTCTTTTGTGGCAGGGTGGGTAAAACCGAATTTACTTGCATGAAGAGCCTGTCTGGTCAGGCCAAAAGCATTTTTTTGTCTCCCGTAAACAGGATCGCCGAGTATGGGAAATCCTATATGAGTCAGATGGACTCTTATTTGATGTGTTCTTCCAGTGAGAAGTTTTACCTTTAGAAGAGAAAAACCGGCAAATTCCTTCTCTACTGTATAACGGGTAATGGCTTTTTTCCCGCCTTCTACGACAGCCATTTTTTTTCTGTGTACAGGATGTCTTCCTATGGGGGCATTTATCATACCTTTTGGAGGAGAGGGAATTCCTTTTACAATGGCCATATACTCTTTTGAAACCTTTCTGTCTTTTATCTGTTCTGCCAGAGAATGATGGGCTTCTTCGTTTTTTGCTATTACCATTACACCTGACGTATCTTTGTCCAGGCGATGGACTATACCGGGCCTTAACTCACCCTGTATACCCTGTAAATCATGACAGTGAAACAATACTGCATTTACAAGGGTATTATCCTGATGGCCTTTTGCAGGATGGACTACAAGACCGGCAGGTTTATTTATTACAATTACATGTTTGTCCTGAAAGATTATGTCCAGAGATATTTCCTGAGGTATTAATCCTACTTCTTTTACTTCCGGCATATAAGCATTAATTTCATCATTTATCCTTACCTGAGCCGAAGGTTTTGCCTCTTTGCCGTTTAATAGAATATATCCTGAATTTATAAGATTCCGGGCATTTGTTCTTGTGATGGATAGTTCTCTGGATAGAAAAATATCTATACGTTCTTTTTTTATATTGTGGGATATTTTGAAGTTATATGTATTCATCATGCGTAATGCGTAATGCGTGATGCGTGATTCTCTTAAATATCACCCTTTACCCTTCACCCTTCACATTTTTACATATCATTATATCTTCGTCTTCAATACCGGGGCTTTCTTTGACAGGATTTTTTTTCAAAGATTCCGATATGTTTTTTTTATGTGGCATTACCTTACATGACTGTAATGTTGATATTTTTATGCCTATTATTGTTATTATAATAATGAGACCTATACCTGTCAGTTGTGCTACAGTCAGTCCCATAACAGGAGGTATGGAAGAAAAGGTTTCCCTGAAAAATTCCACTATAAATCTTACAAGTGAATAAAGGCCTATAAAATAACAGAAGGTTTCTCCATAAAATTTTTTATTTTTATCTATAATTTTATGGAGTATATAAAAAACTACCAGATCCAGAATGGATTCATATATTTGAGTCGGATGACGCGAAACTCCCGGCGGATATGTTTCAGGAAACTCTACTCCACAGGGAAGATCTGTAGGTTTTCCGTAACAGCATCCGTTTAAAAAACAGCCAATTCTCCCTATGGCAAGCCCTACCATTGATGGAGCAGATACCATATCGGCCAGTTTCCAGAAAGATATTTTAGATACTTTAGAGTAAATGAGACCTCCTGCTATGGCACCAATTAGAGCGCCGTACCAGGCAAGTCCTCCCTTGCGCAGATTGATTATTGTAAGAGGATCTGACAGACTGTATTCATTGTAATTTATAATCACATGTATGAGTCTTGCACCTATTATACCGCTTATGAGGAGATATATACTGAAATCCATTACTTCTTCCGGTTTTATATCTTTTGGTTTTGAATATTTTAATGCCCATGTAAGTGCAATAATAAATCCTATTACCATTACTACTCCATAGGTATAAATATCCAGAGGGCCTATATAGGGAAGCTTTAACGTGAATAATATTCTGTGCATAAAACCACTCCCGTTTATCCGGCATGTTCAAGTTCTATTTGATTCGTTTTTTTTTCCCTGGAATAAAAGAGGAGATTGATTATTATCAGGCCAACGCCTACAGTAATTGCTATATCGGCTACATTAAATACAGGCCAGAAATTAAAGTGAAGAAAATCTATTACAGAGCCAAATCTAAACCTGTCAATCAGATTACCGACTGCTCCTCCGAGAATAAGGGAAAGTCCGTACAATAAAAAAGGCTCTTTACATTTATTTATTACATAATATGTAAGGAGACCGAAAACAAATAAAGTAGATACAAAAACAGGCCACGGTGATGTTATTAATTTCATTCCGAAAGCTGTGCCTTCGTTTCTCACCAGTGTCAGTACAAAAAAATTACCTATTATTTTTTCAGAATACCCTGGAGGTAAACTGGAAAATTTATTGAGAATCAAAAATTTAGTCAGTTGATCGAGTACCAACGAACATATTGCTATTATATAAAATTTCATTTAGAGTTTTTTTCTTCACATGTTAAGCTTACGAGTTTTTTTGTAACACTGCCTATGACTATATCTTTTAATGAGGCTTTTGTTTCTTTGCTTAACTGTGTATAAATGTAATAAAGAGTAGCCGATGTTGCTGCACCTATTAATGCCACCCCGAACATCGTGCTTAAGGAAAATTCATCTTCTTCGTTTTCTTTAATATATTTGCTCTCTTCTTCCTGTATTTCTACAGATGAATTTTTTTCTGACACATTAACCACCCTTTTCACTGCTAAAATTAGAAGCTCTTCCAGAAATCTTTGAGATAACATAATTCTCTCCTCATCTAGAGCTGCATCACTTTAAGATACTCAGGATACTGTCTTTCTATTTCCATCAGGCCTATAACCATTGTTTCCAGTATGGTCTGAACGTCTCTTTCTATGAGAGTATCTTTCGCTTCAGGAATAATACAGATTAAATTTCCTTCGGAAATTTTTACTTCCGGTTTTATATTACAGTATTTATTCATTCCGAGAATAGAAACCTGAAGCAAAGTGGAAGCACCTGAACAGACTATGTCTTTCCCTTTTTCTTCAAACTCACAATGCCCACTTGCTTCGTAACTTCTAATCTGTTTATTTTTATCCCTGTAAATTTCTACATGCAACATTTATGCTGCAATATTCTCTATTTTTACTCTTGTATAATACTGACGATGTCCCTGTTTTCTTCTGATTCTCTTTTTAGCCTTGTATCTGAAGACTATAATTTTTTTGCCTCTCAGTTGCTCAACAACTTCTGCATGTACAGTAATGTTCTCTACGTAAGGTCTTCCTACTTTTGATTCACTATCTTTTGTATAGAGCAGCACTTTATCGAAGGTAACTTTATCACCTATCTGTTTTTCAAGTTTCTCTATATTAAGAACATCTCCAGGATGTACTTTAAATTGTTTTCCACCTGTTTCTATGACAGCATACTCCACTTTAATTTCCTCCGTTCTTTTATCCTTAAAGTTTTATATAAAAATGATAGAAATCTGAAAATTGACTGAAAGTAAATTTTCAAACTATCTGTGACCACTCCGGTCATGTCTTTTAAAGTATGATAATATCATATTAACATTAAACTTGTCAAGATAAAACTGCTTTTGAGAAGTAAGGCAATACTTTAGTTATTTTAATTTTTGCTTTTTTCCCTTTCAAATTTCCTCCCCCTGTTACCTGTATTATATGACCTTTTACGCATGTCATGCCATTCTGGAAGTTTAATAGATGTGCATCTTCTATTTCTACTTCTATCTCTTCTCCTTCTTCAGGTATAGAACATTCTTCTTTTATTTTTTCTATTGTTCCGAATTGAATATGATATTTTTTTATATGTTGATTTTCATTTATATATAAATAGATTTGTTTTTCAACTTCTTTTTGTAATTGTTCTATTCTTTCTCCTTCCCAGCCAAGGAGGAGCATACCCACTTCAGGGTTTACGACTACTTTAATGGCATCTCCTCTGTTTTCCAGATTTTGCCTTCTGATTTCTCTTTCAACCTTTATACTTATGCTTTTAGACGAAAGCATTTTACCTTCTCCTTTGCAATAAGGGCATGGTTCTTTTAATACATTATCCAGATCCTGAGAAATTCTTTTCCTTGTAATTTCCACGAGTCCCAGGCCGGTCATTTCTATTACATTGGTTTTAGTTCTGTCTTTTTTTACTGCTTCTGTTAATTCTTTTAATATAAGATTTCTGTGGGATATATTTTCCATATCTATGAAATCTATTATTACAATACCTCCTATATCTCTCAATCTTATTTCTCTGGCTATTTTTTCTGCTGCTTCAAGGTTTGTTTTCAATATTGTATCTTCAAGACTTTTTGAACCAACAAATTTACCTGTATTTACATCTATGACTGTCAGAGCTTCTGTCTTTTCTATTATTATGTACCCTCCTGAATCCAGCCATATTTTGCTTTTTGTAGCATCTTCTATCTTTTTTTCCAGTCCATAGATGTCAAAAAGCGCTCTTTTACCTGTATAAAGTTTTATTTTAGATTTAAGATTTGGTGATAGTACTTCCACCAGTTCTTTGATTTTGTTATATTCTTCTTTGGAGTCAATAATAAAGCGCTCTGTATTGCTATCAAGTACATCTCTTATGATTTTATAGACAAGGCTCAAATCCTGGTGTATACATAGAGGAGATAAACTTTGATTGCTTTTTTCTCTGATTCTTTCCCATAATTTCAGAAGACAATCAAGGTCTCTTTTAAAATCTTCTTCTTCTTTCCCTTCGGCAACAGTCCTTATGATAACCCCTATATTATCAGGTTTTATATTGGATACGATTTTTTTTACTCTTTCTCTTTCTGCCTGACATTCTATTCTTCTTGATACTCCTGTATAGTTTGCCATAGGGAGCAATACAAGAAATCTTCCCGGAAGTGTTATATGAGCTGATACTCTGGGGCCCTTTGTACCTATAGGTTCTTTAATTATCTGTACAAGTATTTCCTGATTTGGTTTCAGTACATCTTTTATTGATATTTCTTTAACTTCTTCAAGTAAATCTTCATCATCATGACTTACATTTGATATGGCATCTTCAAGGCAGAGAAAAGCGTTTTTTTCCAGACCTATATCTATAAATGCCGCCTGCATTCCTTCCAGGACATTTGTTACTCTTCCTTTATATATACTTCCTACAATCCTTTCCTCTCTGGAAATATGTATCTCGGAAAGTTCCCCGTCTTCAAGGATGGCAACTCTATTTTCCATTTTATCGATATTAACCAGTATTTCTTTCGTCATCAGAACTTTTTATATCTCCGTTACAGTTTAGTGAGTCGTGAGTCGTGAGTCGTGAGTGGATATTTTTATAACTTTCATTTATAAATCACCTGTTTTATTTTTTCTATACTTCGTAATTGCATGATAAAATTCCTTCTTCTTTAGAAGGTATAATTATACTTTATCTTAATACCAGTTCTTTTACTTGGTTAAACATAGCTATAGAACGTTATACACACGCCTCACAACTTACGCTTCACGCTTCACGACTCACATCCCTACAACATACCTTTTCTCATTAAAATGTAGCCCCATATTAATGAAAATATGAGAGCTACTATGAAAATTATAATGAAGGCGTTGGGATGATTTGCAAGAGGTACTCCTACATTCATCCCGAAAAAACTGGAAATCATAGTCGGTATTGCCAGTATAATGGTAATTGATGTGAGAAATTTCATGACAATATTCAGGTTGTTGGAAATTATTGACGCATAGGCTCCTCTTGTTCCGCTCAGGATATTACTGTATATATTTGTCATATCTATGGCCTGTTTTATTTCTGTGATTACATCTTCCAGAAGATCTTTATCGTCTTCGTACATTTTTATCTGAGGGAATTTAAATTTCAGGATTTTTTCAAGAACCATTTCGTTGCCTTTCAATGAAGTTGAAAAATATACAAGTGATTTTTCAAGACTGAACAGATCTACTAATTCCTGGTTCCTGAGTGATCTGTGTAATTCTTTTTCTATTTTATCGCTTATTTTATCTATATTTCTCAGATATTGAAGATAATAGATTGAGATTTTGTATAGAATTTGAAAAAGAAATCTTGTTTTCTTGAAGCTATAGAAAGTTTTCACTTTCCCTTCTATAAAGCTTTTAAGTATCGGGTTTTCCCGTAAAGATACGGTAATAATATACTGACCGTTTATCAGGATTCCAAGAGGAATTGTGCTGTAGAAGTCCATATGTTTTCCTGAAGATTCTACTACAGGTATCTGACATAATATAAGCAGTTGATTGTCTTCCATATCAATTCTCGGTCTTTCTTCCTCATCAAGAGGTGCTTTTATAAAGTCCTGAGTTACATTTGTACAGTTGCAGACATACTGGATTTCCTTTTCCGTAGGATTGACCATATTTATCCATGAGCCATAAGCAGGCTCTGCAAGTTTTATAAACTGTGTCCCAAGATCATCTTTGCCGGGACCTTCTTCCCAGAAAGCAGACATATGTATGGATAGAATATGCTGGATTGCAATTAAAAAATTTACTGTAAAGGGATTTTCTCCTTCAATGTAAAATAGCTGGCCAAAAAAAGTGGAATGAATTTTCCCTTTGGGCCAGACATGTTTTAGAGATTCTTCTATAAACTGGGAGTGTCTTCCCTGGATTGTTTTATAAATTTCGATCATATATTTTCCTTTTTTTAATAGTTTGACATCGGGCTTTCCCCTTCAGCAGTCAATAATTTTATGCGACATATGTTTTCTATGCTTAATTTTATACCGGAATCATTCATTACCTTTATAACTTCCTGTGGTTTTATCGTTCCTCCTTCTTCCATATTTATCCATAATTCCATAGAGATTTTATCATTATTTACTTCCGTAATCTCCAGTTTCTTTATGAGAGGTTTTATATCTATAGTTTTTGTTCCTTTTTTTCTTACTTTTTTAAACAGTATTTCATCTTGCTTCAAAAAATCTTCTATTTTATCTTTTTCTCCAGAACACTTTATAGTGTAAACTCCGATTTTAATAATTGCATTGAGAGCAGGAGATTTTAACGGTATAATGCTGCATTTAAGCACTTTCATACCTTCCGGGAGAAATCTGTTTATTTCCTTATGAAACACTTCAGTATCTACCGTCCGGGACATTACAATGTCTCCCCATTCACTGTAGCTTTCTATACCTGATGACAGAGGAGGCCCCAGGGCAATTTTAGGTTTCGGATTAAAACCCTGAGAAAAAGCTACAGGTAAGCCGGTAAATCTAACGGCTCTTTCTATGATTCTTATGAGACCCAGGTGAGAAATGAATTTTGTTTTATCAATTTTCTCAAAATTAAATCTTATAAGTGTTTTATTCTCTGTTACATATGACATTTCTTTTTGAGACTTTATATCAGGAATTTCTTCTGACAGAGGATAGAGCTGATTTTTGACTCCCAGACTCTGACATACACCGCATTCAGAACATGCGGAAAAACGGCAATCTTTTGTTTCAACATATTCTAAAGCTTTTTTCCTTTCACCAAGGAGAAAATCTTTCTTTATACCTGAATATATGTGATCCCAGGGCAGTATTTCTTCCTCTTTTCTTTCTCTGTTTGCATAAAAATAAGGTGAAATATTCATACTGTTAAATGCTTCC
>JBEHWP010000261.1:0-8216 GCA_040217665.1 Vulcanimicrobiota bacterium | reverse complement strand
ACAGAGATTATAGATTATTTCAGCTGTTTCAAAATAACTCTTATCTATTCTGTGGGCAACGTCCATAAGTGATGTATTACCTTTTAGCTGAGCAAGCACTTCCAGTTCTTTTGAAGACAGTGATACTACCTGATAGTTCTTCGACAGGGAAATTTTAAAAATACTCTCAGGAGAAGTTATAATCTCTTTCATCTTATTCCATTCTTCCCATACTGCCAGGCTATTTATTAAAAGTTCATTTGTAGATTCTTTGACAGAAACGTCTTTTGTCTTCAATTCCTGTTCAAATTTTACTGTCATATTATTCCACAAAGGGAAACTGTATATTGCTTTTTCATCTTTCAAAGTTCCAAGACGGGCCTGAATTATTTCACCTTTATCAAAACAAATAAATCCGTCGTGACTCTTATAAATCAGATTCAATTTTCCTGTAAATTTACTCAAAGACATTTCTGTCAAAAAATCACAGAAATTACCTGATTCCAGGCTGGTAGTACTCAATTCTATCTTTTCAGGTTCTGCTTTTTCATATTCCAGAAGTTTCATTTTCTTCTTTTTCTCTTCATCCAGACCTGTCGGGAAAAATTCATTTAACAGTACTTTGGCAATTTCAGGCACTATAGGAGAACCACCTCTGTGGGCTTCTCTTACAGCTTCCGAAAGAAATTCCATTCTGCTTCCTTTGACTATATATCCTACAGCACCTGCTTTAAAAGCTCTGAGAACTGTTTCCTGATTGGAAAGAGCCGTTAACATTACAATTTTACAGGAGGGATTAAACTTTGTAAGTTTCTCTGTGGCAGAAATGCCATCCATCTCAGGCATATATACATCCATCACTATTACATCTGGCTTTATTGCCATAGTTTTATATTTTTCAAAGGCCTGCATACCATTTTCTGCCGTTTCTATAACCTCTATATCTTCGAATGATGAAAGTATCTCCACAGAAGTATCTCTGAGATCAAATTCATCATCGACAACCATAACCGATATTTTCTCCTTCTCCATATCAGGTGACTTTTTTATGAGATTCATGAGGTATTTGAAACTTTTCTTTATTACATCTGCCCTGTATTTGATAAATGAAGAAATTGTTACACTCTGCTGTCTGGGAGCGAAATTTTGATTATAAAGCTCTTTTAAATCTTTTGTCATCTCTTCGGCAGTCTGATATCTTTTATTTTTATCCCTTTTAAGTGATTTAATAACAATCTGCTCAATTTTCTGACTCAAAGAAGGCACTACACTCCTGACAGGCTGAAATTCAAAAGGTATGTAAGGACCTTTACCTGTCAGAAGATGATGTATGGTAGCACCGAAAGAATATATATCACTCCTGGGATCCTGTTCTCCTACATATTGTTCAGGCGGTGCATAACCTTCTGTACCGATACCTGTCAGTCTGGTCTTGTCATGAGGCAAAACTCTGGCAGAACCAAAATCAACCAGCACAATTTTATTGTCTTTAGCTCTTAACATCAGATTGGATGGCTTCAGGTCGCTGTAAACGATGGGAGGACTCTGGGAATGAAGATATTTGAGAACATCTGCTATACTCAATGACCAGTTTAAAACATCAATTTCCGGCAATCCGGGATTCCCTTTTTCTCGCAACAGAGACTCAAGATCATTACCTATTATATACTCCATAATAATATAATAATAGGAATTTTCTTCAAAGTAATCAGTTACTACAGGTAAAGACGGGTGGCGCAATTTGGCAAGATATTCGGCTTCTTCCTTGAAACGCTTCACAATATGATCTTTTTCCGTGCCTGAAAAAAGTATATGAACAAATAATTCTTTTACGGCACAGAGTGAATTCAGATTGCAATCTTTAGCGAGATAAACCTTTGACATACCACCTTTTTTAATACTGGATATTATTTCATACCTGGAATGTAATTTATAACCTCTATATAAACTTCTCTGAACATTATGTTCCTGTTCCACAGAATAATACCTCTTTAACAGTAATTTTTAAAAAATCGCACCTTTTTTTTGAGTTCTTTCGTGATAAATCCTGTTACGATACTTAGTGGTGCCAGCGGTAATTTACAACACCGGATAATCTGTGATTTTGTATTCTCCCGTCACGCCTTACGCGTTACGCGTGACGACTATAACCAGTGGAATATTTACCGTTATAAGCACTTAGATTTAAGATTTCATTTCAGAGTAACGTTCCCATGCTCTTTTTATTTCCTGATAATATTTAAATACTGATTTATGCCAGTTAAGATCATTACACCATCCTGCCCTGTTTACAGCTATTATCTGATTGGCTACAGGAGCATCCTCATCTGTTTCGTCATTTTCCCTTAATTGACTGAAAAGTTTTGCTCCTTCAACAATCTGTTCTTCCGGCCCTTCAATATCTTCTATACCCATAAGTCCGTCAAGGCCAGCACCTTTTTTTCCGTATTCAGTTTCAGCAGCAGCAATGGCAAGTAATATAAATGGATCTACATTCTGATCATGACTGCAGTCAGACATAATATCTCCAAGAGAAAGTCTGGCTCCTGGAGACTTTTTTATTCTGAGCCAGTCATTTATAAACTCAACTGTAAGATCACCGGAATCAGAATGTCTCCTCCCTCTGACAAGCTTTTTAACTCTCACATCACCTGCCGTACCTGTATTCATTCCGGTTTTGCTGACAGATGAAGTAGATGAACTCTCGGAAACTTCACTATCTTCTTCCACTTCTGTATCGTCAGAAACCATTTTTCTGCCAACAGTTGTCTTTCTTTCTTTTGAGCCTGTCTTAAGAAAGCCGCCGACCAGGGCACCTCCATGCTGTGCAGCAGTTTCTTTTCCTTCTTCTGTTGCCTCTCCCTCTCCGCCACCTACAAATTTATCTTCGCTTTTGGATTTAGATTCTTCTGTTTTTTGAGATTTGCCCCCTGTAAGACCTGACAGGCCTGTCGATTTTTGCATCTGTTGCTGGTGAACAGCAACTTTACCTGGTTGTGTATAATAATGCTGTTGTTTTTCAATACCACTGCCCATTCCGCTGCCCATATACTTCACCTCCCCTGTTATAAATCATGACGCGTGACGCGTGACGCGTGACGCGAGGATATTTATGAAGTAAAATTTTTATAAAAAAAAAGATTTATTATGAGTATACTAGAATTGTTGGATATTTGCAAGGGATTGCCTTTAAAAATGACAGGGAATTTTACATAGAAACGCTATCTTGACTAATGACGGCCAATGTTCTAATATAAAGAAGTTATGATAAAAATTGCAGCCATACAGATATATATAGATCCTGGAAATAAAGAAAGAAATTTATCTACCGTTATAAAACAAATTAAAGAAGCTGTTAATCAGAAGGCCAATATAATATGTCTCTCCGAACTGTTTAATACAGGCTATATACCAGAAGAAATGCATAATCTGGCAGAAGAAAAAGGAGAAACTATAGAACTATTGATGTCAACTGCCAGAGAATACAATGTGAATATTCTGGCAGGAAGTATAGCTGAAAAAGATAATTCAAATGTATTTAATAAAAGCTATATTATTAATTCAAAAGGACATATTGCCGGCCATTACTGCAAAACTCATCTCTTCCCTCTTATGGGAGAAGACAGAGCTTTTATATGCGGAGACAGAATATCAGTAGTAAAACTTGAAGAATGCACAATCGGACAAATGATATGTTATGATATTCGTTTTCCTGAAATAGCAAGAGCCCTTGCTCTTAAAGGAGCTGAATTATTATCTATTCCGGCAGCTTTTCCCAGGCCCCGTCTCAATCACTGGAGGATTTTACTTCAGGCCAGAGCCGTAGAAAATCAACTTTATGTAGTAGCTGTAAATAGAGTTGGTTCTGACAGAACAGGTAATTATTTCGGCCATTCAATGATAATTGATCCATGGGGAGAAATACTTTCTGAGGCAGGAGAAGGAGAAGAAGTCATATATGGAGAAATTGAAATAAATACAATAGATAAAGTAAGAAAGAAAATACCATGTTTTCAGGATAGACGTAAAGATCTATATGCAATGAAGACTGAAAATGACAGATAATTTTCCAGTAAATGGAAAAAAAAATTTATTATAGAATATTCAGAGTGAAAAGTAAAAAGTGAATAGAATAAAATATTACTTACCATTCACTATTTACTAACAACCATGACCGGTTCGGTCACAACGAAGTATGAGAATTTGTTCTTCCCGTAACGCGTTACGATTCTCATATAAATCAGTGAAAGAGAGTTGACGTTTTTTGAGAATGAGAAAATTGCTACCGGAACTGGTAGAAATGATGGAAAAAAAAGTCCCTTATGCATATGCAATGACTGACTATCATAAAGGGGTAACAATAAGAAAAGACAAACAGGGAGTTTATGTTAACGAAATACCTGCTGTAAACGGTGTAGTATTCAGTGCTTTTAACGGAGAATTCTTCGAAGAAGCATCTGTAACAAACTGTTCACAGGATAATCTCTATAATACTGTAAAGGATCTCCTGGAAAGAATAACAGTAAGAGATAATGACATGATTATAGAACCGGGGCCGGGAGGATACAGGGAATTTTATACAAAAACTATTATAGCACCCATGCAGGTAGAATTGTCTGAAAAAATAGAGATAGTGGAAGATTTGCAGAACAGGCTTCTCAAACTGGATCCAAGGGTTGTAAATGCCTGGGTTGCTTATAAAGAACAGATTAAGGATCAGATATTTGTAAACAGATACAAAAATTTTACTCAAACCATTATAAGAGGCAGTGTAGTATTATCTCTTTATATGTCAGATGGCAACAAAGTTGTTAATAACATGGAAATTTTAGGAAAAACACAGGGGGTAGAACTCTTAAAAAATATTGACAACTCGTTGCTGGAAAGAATAAAAAAAGAAACAATAGAAATGCTGGGTGCCACAAAAATTGAACCCGGTTACTATGATGTAATAACCTGTCCTGATGTAAGCGGAATAATAGCACATGAAACATTCGGCCATGGAGTTGAAATGGATCTTTATCTTAAAGATGGTGCACTGGCACAACAATATATAGGTAAAAAACTTGCTCCTGAATATGTAAATATTATAGATGATCCCACACTGGAGGGAGAGTATGGCTGTTATTTCTTTGATGACGAAGGAGAACTTGCGAAACCTACTTATATCATAGAAAACGGTGTATTCAAAAGAGGTATTTCTGATTTTTATACATCTCTCTATTTGCCACACCTTCCCAGAACGGCCAATGGTCGTCGCGAAAGTGTGGCAAGGAAACCATATGCCAGAATGTCCAATACATTTTTTGTTCCCGGAAAATATACACTTGAAGAAATAATTGAAAGTACAGACTATGGGATTTTTATGGATAACGGTTATTTCGGCATGGAAGACCCTAAAGGATGGGGATTGCAGGTTAATTCCAGAATAGGAAGGGAAATAAAGGGCGGTAAATATACAGGAAAAGTCTTTTCTCCTGTAACAATGACAGGGTTCGTTCCCGATTTGCTCAAAGAAATTTCCCATGTAGGAAATACCTTTGGAAGTATTCCCGGAACCTGTGCCAAAAGGTATAAAGAAGATGTAATAGTTTCCATAGGCGGAGCCCATATTAAAACAAAAGCAAGACTCGGTTAAGAAAATCTGTCCTCGCGTCACGCGTCACGCGTCACGCGTCACGATTCTTATATAAATTTAAATCAGGTTTTGGGTTTTAGGTGTTGGTTTTTGGGTTTTTAAGTTTCTTAACCCAACACCCAACACCCAGCACCCATAACCCTTAAAAAGCGAGGTTAATTTAATTGGATATAGACTTGAAGAAAAAATTAAACAGTACTGAAGGCATTTATGCCTGGCAGTACAGAATAAAAAAAGATGAATCGTATCAGTTGTATTTAGCAAAGGAAAAAACAGAATACGTAAGAAAGGTTCAGACAGAACAGATAGAGGTTACTATTTACAGACAGTTAAGTGATAATAAATTAGGTGAAGCTATCTTTTACTTCACACCTGTAGAAGAATTTCAAATTGATGAAAAACTTGAAAAAGCTCTCTATGTGGCATCTCTTGCCGCGCAGAAACCATATGAAGTTCCGGTGCCTGTCCCGTATAAAACAGTTGTTGTTCTCGACGAAGAGCTTATTAAAAACCCGGAAGCAGTTCTGCAAAAATTCAGAGAAAGGGTAATAGCTGCAGTAAGGAGAGAACAGGGAGTAGAACTTTCCAGCAGTGAATGTTATATATCAAAACAATCAATATCCTTTGAAAACAGCAAAGGCTGTTGTGGAAATATGTTAAAAAGCTTAATTTCCTGGGATTTCGTTCTTCTGGCAGGAGGCAATCTTCAGTCAGAAAGCTGGTATGAAGGCAGTTGCTGTAATTACTCTCAATTAAATATAGAAAATAAAATAGGTGAATATGCAAACTATGCAAGAGATAATGTAAAAACCTCTCTTCCTAAAAGCAGTAATACTGCAATAATAGTAAATGCAAAGCCTCTTATGCCATTGTTTGAAACGTTAATTGCTCACTCTTCTGCCAGGTTTATCTATGAAAACATTTCATCTTTTAAAAAAGGAAAAGATATATTTAGAGGAAATAAACTGCTCGGAGAAGAATTAAATATGGCTTCCAATCCTTTAATGCCATATGGTCTGAGAAGTGCACCTTTTGATATTGACGGAGTGCCATCGGACAGGATTGAAATTATAAAACATGGGAAACTGGAAAATATATGGTCTACAAAAAGATATGCAGATTATCTGAATGTTACTCCTACCGGTAAGTTCAGTAATATAGAGATAAGCCCGGGGAAATACGGTATGGAAGAGTTACTGAAAGCAAATGATAAACCTGTTTATCATATAATAATGTTTTCTTTTCTCAATCCCGATCTGGTGTCAGGAGATTTTGCCACAGAAATACGTTTTGGTTATGAAATTCAGCCTTCGGGAAAAATAATACCGGTAAAAGGAGGTTCTGTAACAGGTAATATATTTGAAATGCTGGCTCATACATATTTTTCGAAAGAAAGTGCCATAGAAGGGCACTATTCCGGCCCCTGTGCCATAAGGTTCGAATCGGCACGTATTTCAGGCACTTAAATAGGAGTTATGATTATGGATGTCTATAGTAATTGTAAACCGGTCGTAGTAGTTTACCCGAAAGAAGATGTTTTTTTGACGGAAATTCTCTCTTCAGCTCATTTAGTTAAATTCTGGTCAGATAAAAATAATTTTACCAGTAAAATCAGACTGGTCAGTCCTGACCTGGTAATCATAAATGCAAATATTTCAGAAATAATAGATCTACTGAATGAGAGTACAGATTTACAAAATATACCGGTTATAGTGATCACAGGCTCAAATGACGATATTATAAAAGATTACCTGAACAGAGGGCTTATAGATAGTTTTTTACCGGCACCTGTAAATCATTCAGATCTGTTACAAACCATTAAAATTCTATTAAACCTGGGCACATCTCAAAAGGAGCTCTTTGTCAGAGAAAAAGAAAATTTAGAACTTAAAACATTTCGTGAAGATATATTAAGGATCATCATTCATGATATGGGTAACAGTATAAGTGGTGTTGTAGGCAGCATAGATTTATTGAAACTTTCAAACGAAAATTTTACGGAAAAACAATTAAAGCATCTCGTAAGAGCAAATGAAAGTGCAAAAGAGCTGTTACAGATAATTAAAAATATAGGAGATATCAGTCAGCTTGATGAAGACAGCCATATATACGAAGTACAGACCATTGATATAAGTAACCTTTTACATAAAATAAAAAACGAACTGAATGATTTTTTTACATACAATAAAAGAAAACTTGTAATTGAAATTCCGGAACAAATACCACCGGTAAAAGGTCAGGAAGAGCTTGTAAAGAGACTTATAGAATCCCTTTTAAATAATGCAATAAAAAACACGTCAGCCATGGGGCAGGTTACAGTAAGAATAAACCTGTCAGAAGACAGATCGTGCCTGGAAGTAAGAGTAATAGATCCTGGAAGGCCTTTACCGGAAGAATATAGAAAAAAAATATTTAAAATTTACGGTCAGCTAGAAATCTTTGATGCAGGTTACAGATTTGGAAGAGGATTTTCTATGACTTTCTGTAAATTTGCAGTGGAAAAAATGGGTGGACAGATCTGGATGGAACCTTCGGGAGGGGACAGGGGTAATATTATTGTCTTTACATTACCTGTGGCTTGAGACAGAATGAAACTATT
>JBEHWP010000260.1:0-8227 GCA_040217665.1 Vulcanimicrobiota bacterium | reverse complement strand
GGTAATCTATCCAGATCATCTAAGAGAGGTATATCCGGGTTCTGTAAAACTATATCATTATTTCTATATGTTATGCCGGGAACATCAGTTAATTCATCCTTTTCCAGCCCTTCTATTATATGTAAGATCTTATTTTCTCCTTCCCCTGTGCATATTAAATCAATCCAGGGGAACTTTTCCAGGATTTTCTCAGATAAACTCCAGGTCTGAGGTCCTCCTGATATTATCTTAATATTATCATTTTTATTTTTAATAAGACGGGATAAAAATAATAGATCATGAAAAGTGCTGGAAATACTGGTAAATCCGATGATGTCAGGAGATTTGTCCAGGATATATTCAGCCATAATGTCCATGTTTTTTACCTGTTCGTCATTATATTCCAGTATCTTCTTTGAAAATAAATAATTGAAGTCTATTATTTCAACATCTTTATTATGTTCTTTCAGAATCGCAGCAAGGCTCAGTAATCCCAGAGGCGTAACATATACGGTACGAACAAAAGCCATATATTCAAAAGGCACGATAAATAATATTTTCATTACTCTTTCCTTTCTTCTGCTCTATTTATCAGGAAATACTTTTTCCATTATAGTATTAATTCCATGTATGGGCTGAAATCTGTATTTTCCTCCCGGAATAGTATCCTGCAAAGATTTTATGTAAGAGTTTATTTCCTCTACTTCCAGGTCGCTCAAAGGAAATACCTCTTCCTTCCAGGCCTGATAGAGTGTACGGTAATTACGAAGAGACACCTGATTTTTTCTGTAAAATTCATTCCACATAGGGGAGCCGGGGCTTAATATGAGCCAGTTAATCAGGGCACAGGAGCCGCTTTTACATATAAGTGAGTAAATTTTATCTATTTCCTCTATAATCATTTCTTTATTCTGCCACGGAAAACCGATGATAAATGAAAATAATAATTTTTTGCCCATGCCGATTTTTACAGCCACTTCCGTACCTTTCAGAATATCTTCCGGTTTAAAATGTTTCCCTATTTTTTTCAGAGTTTCTTCATGAAAGGATTCTGCCCCTACAAGTATGGCCTCGGTATAAGGATCAAGTTCGGAGAGCATTTCTTCTTCACGTAGTTCCATTATATGGCCGTTCCATATGGCCTTTATGTCAATCTGTCTTTCCCTCAAAAGTTTTGCTATTTCTCTTGCTCTGTTAACATCTATTATAAAACTGTCATCAATAAAAAGAAATTTCCCTGTACATACCTTACCCAGATAGGGAATATAAGCTTCTATATGATCAACAAAACTTTTAGCACTTAAAGGACGCCAGTTTTTTTGGTATGGTACAGAACAATATATGCAGCGATTGACACATCCCCTTGAAGATTCTATTGAAAGCCAGCTGTGGGTTCCCTCCGGGAGTTTTTCATAGAGAGGTACAGGTAGAAGGGATATTTCTTCAGGTGTCATCAATGGAGACACTGGATTTAACTTTATTTCTCCATTTTCCTTATATACCAGTCCCGGAACTTCCTCCAGTTTTGCTTTTTTTTCTATAAGCCTGAGAAGAGGAATTACAGACTTTTCTGCTTCTCCTCTTACTGCATAATCTACAGGATATTCTTCCAGGATTTTTTGCCCGAAAAGTGTTGCCTGTACTCCTCCTACTACAAATATCTGATCATCTCTTACAGAGCGGAGTTTTTCCATAAGACAGGCAGAGGTATACCAGTTCCATGAATTAACTGACATCATTATTACATCAAACTTCAGAAGTTCCTCTATCATCTGTGAAAGTTCAACAACTTTCCCTGTCCGGTCTTTTATGGAAATTTCATAACCTCCCTGTTCCATGATAGAAGCAAGGAGATAAATATTATAAGGACAGGGAGTTCTATAAGTAAGAGGTTTTTTTATAGGAACAAAGTCTCCTTCTTTATGTTCCATAGGAGCCATGTTGCATAAAGCTATAAGCATAAAAAAACTCCTCTCTGATTTTTACCTGAAATCATTAATCCTGAATCTATATTCTCCTCCGGGAATAGTATCCTGTAAAGATTTTATATAAGAACGTATTTCCTCTACTTCCTCTTCACTCAAAGGAAATACCTCTTTTTTCCATTCTTCATAAAGTTTATGATAATTACAGAAAGGTGTCTCCTTTTTTCTGTAAAATTCATTCCATAAATGGGAACCGGGATTCAATATGAGCCAGTTAATAGCAGCACAGGCACCGCTTATAGATATAAGAAGGTAAATCTTATCTATCTCTTCTATAATCATTTCTTTATTCTGCCAGGGAAAACCGATAATAAAGGAAAATAATATTTTTCTGTCCAGATCGAGTTTCATGGCTATATTTATACCTTTCATAATATCATCAGCCGTAAAATGTTTTCCTATCTTTTTCAGAGTTTCTTCATGAAAGGATTCTGCCCCGACAAGGATGACCTCTGTATAAGGAGCAAGTTCGGAAAGCATTTCTTCCTCAAATAGTTCCGTTACATGTCCGTTCCACATGGCCTTTATGTCAATCTGCCTTTCCCTCAGGAGTCCTGCTATTTTTCTTGCTCTATTAACATCTATTATAAAACTGTCATCGATAAAGACAAATTTCCCTGTTAATACTTTCTCCAGATAGGGAATATAAGCTTCTATACGATGAACAAAATGTTCAGCACTCAGAGGACGCCAGTTTCTCTGATAGGGAGTAGAACAATAACTGCAGCGGTTGACACATCCTCTTGAAGATTCTATGGAAAGCCAGCTATGTGTACCTTCCTGAAGCTTTTCATAGAGGGTTACCGGCAGAAGTGATATTTCTTCAGGTGTCATTAATGGAGACAGGGGATTTAACCTTATTTCTCCATGTTCCTTATATACCAGCCCGGGAACTTCCTGTGGTTTTCCCTTTTTTTCTATGACCCTGAGAAGGGGAATTACAGACTTTTCTCCTTCTCCTCTTACTACATAATCTACAGGATATTCTTCCACGATTTTTTGTCCGAAAAGTGTTGCCTGTATGCCTCCGACTACAAATATCTGGTCATCTCTTATAGAGCGGAGTTTTTCTATAAGACAGGCAGAAGGATACCAGTTCCAGGAATTAGTTGACATCATGATTACGTCAAACCTGAGGAGTTCTTCTGCCATTTCGGAAAGTTCAAATTGCTTTCCTGTCCAGTCTTTTATGGAAATTTCATATCCTCCCTGTTCCATAATAGAAGCAAGGAGATAAATATTATAAGGACAGGTGCTGGCTTTATAAGCATGGGTTAAAGAAACAAAGTTTCCTTCTTTATAGAACATAGTGTTAAGGTTGCATAAAGCTATAAACATACAAACCTCTCAGTCTCTCCTGAACCAGGGAGAATAGACCTTTCCCTTTTTTTTAATATCTGTTTTCTCTGAAAGAAATTCCAGTTCATCGCAAAATTTATGAGAAATCATCTTAAAGGTAAAATCACTTAAAGATTTATTATTTATATATTCTGTGAGAAAATTTATTAAATGTTCAATCAGATCAGTATTCCTTATGAGGGTATTATTTTTTCTTACAACCTTCATATGATCGTTATTCTCATAAAAATTTGCAAATTTCTCTGTATTATCTACAAAATCTTTATAGAAAGACAATAAATTATTGTCAAATTCCTTTAATAACATAGCAAAAGTCTCCGGCAGAAAAGGATATAATTTTATAAAGATTTGATTGATAAATCCTGCAAGGAGAAAATATTTATCTACAAGTGAATCTTCAAGTATATAAAACTGAGAAAATAATACCCTGTTTTTCCTCTCCAGGGAGTTTAACATTTCCAGATCAGAAGCCTCTATGACAGTGGAATAAAAATCTCTTTCAACCAGTTTATCTTTATATTCTTCAAATAACTGGCTTCCCGGTAACACACATAAGGAATGTAAATGAACGTAAATATTTTTTTTAAGTATAGAAGTAAGCATATTTAATGTAAGCAGTAAATCTTCCTCTGTTTCACCGGGGAATCCGTACATAAATGATATAAGAGGAGTTATCCTGTATTTTTCCAGAAGTTCAATAATAGTATCTACATTTTTGAGGTTTAGATTTTTGTTGATCTTTTTTTGCATTGCCGGCGAGGCAGATTCAAGTCCCATAAGAATCCTGGTACACCCTGTCTCTGACATTCTTTTAATGAGCTTTTCATCTAAAGTATCCAGCCTTGCATTACCTCCCCATTCAATATGAAGTTCCTCCAGTTTATCACATAACTTCATTATAAAATCATAGTTTGTTGTAAGGTTATCCTGGATAAAATTAAAAAAAGCTTTTTTATTACCCAGAATTTTCTTTACCTCCATTATTTCTTTACAGATACGCTCTACAGATTTTAATCTGAAATTATACTTCCAGTATTTATTTGTCGCACAGTAAGTGCATTTATAAGGACAGCCTCTCCCTGCCTCTATGTCTATAAAGTTTATGTCTTTAAAATCCAGGATGGAATCATAATTTAATAAAGGCAAAGTATCCAGGTCTTTTATCATTTCACTGTCACGATTTCTTATAATAGAGGAATCATTTCTGTATACAATGCCGGGGACAGATGTAAGATTATTATCTTCCATTCCTTTTATTATACTTATAATATTGCCTTCCCCTTCTCCGACACATATTAAATCAATCCAGGGGTAATCTTCCAGAATAGTTTCAGGTAAAAGTGATGTATGAGGGCCTCCCATTATTATTTTTATGTTATTATTCCTCTCTTTAATGAGGCGCGATAAATACAGGGCATTGTGAAAGGTATTGCATAGAGCAGTAAACCCTACTATATCAGGATTTTTATTCATTATATAACCGGCCATAATGTCAAATTTCTTCGCCGTATCAAAGTCATAGTCTATTATGTTATTTAAAAATAAGTAATTGAAGTTTATTAATTCAACATCATAATCTTTTTCTTTCAGAATTGTAGCCAGACTCAATAATCCCAGTGGTATATTGGGATATTTATAGGTAGCATGGACATATTGAAAATTCTCTATAAATAATATTTTCATAAATTATTCCTCCCAGAAATTTTTTAGAGTGTTGTAATGTTTGCGTAAATATCTAAGTACCGAAACAAATAAGTCAGTATCCATCGTAAAACCCTGTCGCAGGACGGACTCTTCCGAAAAATCTATAATCCTCGTGAAAGAAAATCTGTCTTTGCAGACATTTACTATTTTGCGTCTATTTAATTTACAACTGGCTATTAATACGGTATATATTTTTCTCCAGAGCCCGTCCTGCGACAGGTGTCTACTTGATTATTTTTTGGGTACCCTTTTACCTGGAACGGTACTAAGTACCGCAAGAAAAACAACTCAGGTAAATTATTCGAACAATTAGTATCCTCGCGTTACGCGTAACGATATAAACTGTAACTATGATGTAGTTATCTCCTGATAACTCCCTGTTTCATAGTATTGCTCATTCAAATAACAGTACTGACGGAATATCTGGATTTTTTAAACGAAGAAGTTCATAGCCAATTCCCGAAATTCCCTGAAAAAAACCGGGTGTAAAATCAATTTCATAACCTGTATTGAACATACCATGCTTTTTTACTCCTGATAATACCCGGTATGTTTTCAACAAGGCTTCTCTTTTAAAATCACTCCTGTCAAGTTTAATACCTGCAGTTAAAAGAATATCTACAAGTCCCATATTTCCGCAGCATAGATGATCACAGGTTTTTAATTCTTTAATAGTTTTATTTATGGCTATATCAATATCTCTTCTTATAGAGTCATTATCAAGAACACACAGACCGCCAATCCTTCCCAGGCCAATTCCCGGTGCACCATGGCACCACGATGTTTTAAATTTTCTCTCTTCAGGCATATCTTCAGTTTCTCTCAGGTCTGACCAGTTATCGTAATCTTTTGAATAGAGCGTGTTTTCATATAATATTGCTTCTCTGGCAGCTTCCAGTAAATCTTTCTCTTCTGAACAGGTATAAAGACGAAGCAGGGCATAAACTATACCGGCTGCTCCATGAGAAAAGCCTGACAATGAAAGATTTCCCGGGATCTTCCATGTTTTATAACCGGAAGAACTTTTTACTCTGTTTTCCAGAAGATGTTTACCGCACTTTCGGGCTATTTTTAGAATTTCAGCTTCATGTATTTCATCATAGAGTTTAAGTAAGGCCAGTATAGCTCCGGCTACTCCGCCTGTAATATCAAATTGTCTGTCAGATTTTATCAAATCATTTATCAATAAAGATGCTATTTTAGCTGTTTCAAGAAGTTCTGATACTCCGAGAAACTGGCTCATAGATACAAGACTGTATACAATAGAACCAAGACCAACCACACAGCCTGTACCGTTTTCCAGAATTTTTTCTTTCAATGTATTATCTTTATTTATATCTTTAATATCTCTACATGTGCCTTCTATGGCAGACAGGGCAAGGTTCGCGAATTTACTGTTTCCCGTAACATGTGCAATGGCTGAAAGGAAAAGGGAAATGCCGCAACATCCGCTGAAAAGGGTATAACCTGCCGGTCTTAACTGTAATATTTCTGCTGCCGGAATATATTCATATCCAATCCATATTACTTCTCCCGATTCAGATTTAATAGCAAGTTCCTCAAGTTTTTCTGCAATTACCAGAGCCTGTTTAAATCCTTCCTCTTTAATTTCAACAGAAGATAAGTCTGTTCTATCATCTTCGATGATTATATCGGCAGTTTTTTTATCTGTCTCTTCGTATAATATTGCTCTTATAAAAGAAACCTGACTTTTCAGATCTTCTTCCCCTGAGCCTTTTAAACAGGATATAATATGATTATAAGCCGGTTCTCTGAACAGGTTTTCTATTGTTTTTCCATCAGACAGAACCAGGCAGTTTCTGTCTGAATAGCCTGTAAATACAGGAATATCAAGTCCCTGAAGATTACTTATTTCAGATTTTATAAGAGAATATAATTCTTTTTGTTCAAATTTTAAGATGGCTCTTGTAAGAACATCCAGTTCAATACTGAATAAAATAGCATCTTTCAGAAAATCCGGCATTAACATTTTTTTTAACAACTGATCATAGATCCTTGTAGCACGGTATATAAAACGAAATTTTTTGCCCTTCAGTTTATTCAGGGGGCTATGAGATGAAAGAAGATAGTCTCTATGTTCCATAAGGAGCATATATATTTCCTTAAATCCCCGGACTATATGCTCAATATATTTAAAAGGCAGAAGAAACTCACCGTTAAGGACAGGTAAATTAAAAGTATTCTGAAATATCTCTCTTTCAATTACTACATTTCTATCAATAAATTTCTCTCTTCCCCTGTGAATAGAATTTTTTTGACTGGTTGGACCTGAAATTCCTCCTATATCATAGGCTTTTTCTCCCTGTAATATCCATGAAGGTAAAAGACCTGATTTCAGAACTGACCTGGATATTTTATTATCTGCCATAGTAATGGCTCTATCATTATATTCTTTATTATTCAATACTGTTTCTGCCTGCATCAGTGTTTCTAAATCTATAAATACAGGATATTCTCCTGAAGCGATAATATTTTCACAGTGGCAGTCATTTCCCCCCGTAAGATACATAATACACAGAAGATGCCCTGTCCTTGTATAATAACCGGTTACTTCTTCTTTGTTTTTACAGGGTAAGCACTCTACAAACTCTACCCATCCGTAATCTTTTCTGTTAATTATTTTAAGTGTTTTAAATTTCAATGATATATGTTGATTGAACCATGAAAGTAAATCAAAATAAATAATCTCTGTAGAAAGGTCTTTCGGTTTGTAGATCAATTTTAATCCTGAAGAGAAGGTAAGAGCTATTACCGACCTGCCTTTGTTATGTGTGTCAGAAATACCTGACTTTACATTGACAAGCTTTCCCGGTTCTTCATCTTTACAGAAAACTCTGGAAATTTCAGGTAAGTCTTCTTCCAATCTCCGGAAAAATTCTCCCGTCCCTTCTATCCATAATGTTACACACATGGAAACAAAACGTGCCAGTACCGGATATTCTTTGAAGAAATTTATAAAAGAAGTGTTAAAGAAGTCTTCTGTAAAACTATCATAATATTCAGGGTTTGTTCTCTTTTTAAGCCTGTCAAGATAAAGCTCGTAAGGAGATTGTTTACCAGTGCAGTATATTATATATTCATAATACAATGTTTCGGAACATAAATTACTCAATAATACGAGGAGATTATGTTCAAAAATGCTGTGACTTTCTTCACCGGCCAGATGATAACTTCTGCCT
>JBEHWP010000259.1:0-8262 GCA_040217665.1 Vulcanimicrobiota bacterium | reverse complement strand
AAGTATTTATTATAAAAGAGAGGACTGGCAGAATGCCATAGAAACCTATAGAAATGCTATAAAATATTATCCCGAAGATGCCTGTCTTCATTATAATCTCGGCAGAACGTACCAGGAAAACGGTCAGACTGAAAGAGCTATTGATCAGTACAGAGAAGCCATTTCGATTAATGGAAAAAATGCAGACTTTTATAATTATCTAGGTATTTCTTTATATGAAAAACGTGATTATAAAGAAGCGATAGAGAATTTTAATAAAGCTATAAAACTTGAACCTGACAGTGCTATTTTCTATTATAACCTTGGAAATGCCATTTATTTTTCCGGCGATTTTAAAAACAGTATTGACCCTTATAAAAAGGCAGTTTCTCTTTCGCCAAATGATTTTTCTTTTCACAGTCACCTTGGTGTTGCATATATAAAAATCGGTCTTATAGAAGAAGGTTTAATGGCTCTGGAGAATGCCCGTAAAGTGGCAACCAGTGATAAGCAGATTGAAGATATAAATAATATTATAGCTAAAGTAAAGGGTGGTAATCAGGGGCCGTCTCCATCTGTTACTCCCGGACCGGCCTTTAATAAAACCCCTGTTCCTGACGTTCAGACTCTTTCAGATGAAGATAAAATGTCTATTACACAGAGTTTTAATAATGCAGAAGAATTTGAAAAAAATAAAAAATGGGATATGGCTATATTTCAATATAAGAAAATATTAAAGCTCGATAAAGATAATATCCTTGCCTATCACAGGATGGCTATAGATTATTACCGTCAGAAAAAATATGATGATGCCATAAAAAATTTCAATAAAGTTATAGAACTTGACAGTAAAGGTAAAGCTGCCAGTGCTGCTCATTACAGTCTTGCCAATGTTTATCTGTTAATGGGAAATAAAGATAATGCCATTAAAGAATTTGAGCTTTATCTTCAGGTCAATCCCGATGCAGATGATGCAGATGAAGTTCGTGCTAAAATAAAGGAGTTGAAAAAGTGAAAAGTGAAAAGTGGATAATAAATAGTGAAAGGTAGTTCTTCCTTTTCGCTTTTCACTTCTCAATTTTAATGAAACAACATCTATACGTTTTTTTACCTTTTTTAATAATTGCTTCTATAGTATCTATCTGGATAGCTTATGGGAGAGTAAATGTAGAAAGACAACTGAATACTGTTAATCTGGTTATGGATTATGATGACTGGAAGAGGTTCTGTCTTCAGAATGGATATAATCTGGAAGATACCCTCGATGTACTGAAAACAAAGGGCATTTCTTCCTTCGGTATTTATGAGGATACGCCGAAGAGACTGCAGGAAAGAGGAGAAATCACAGTTTATTCGGGCTATGATATATTGAATACTTATAGATTGTCAGGTACATCCAATCAGATTCTTGAAAAACTTGCAGGAGAAAAGAAAGTTTGTCCTGATAATATTTATATTTTATTCCCTGATAATTCACCTTATGTAGATAAATTACATAAATATTTTTTAAGATTTTTCGGCAATGATAGAGTTATTCTTCATAATTTACCGGCATCTTCTTCTGTCATTGAGATTCATGGAACCTATTCCGATGTGGTAAATCTTGGTATCGGTCTTCCTGAAAATATTGTTAATAAACTTTCCTCTAAAGGTTTCTATATAGTGGCAAGAATGGAAAACAGAATTCTTAAAGAAGAGGATCTTAATTTCATATTTCAGAATATTCCATCGTCCTGTACGACCCTTGTATTTTCAGGTATGAACAATGAAGTACTCGGTTATCCTGATTTACTTGAACAGACTGCTTCCATTATGGAGCAGAAAAATCTTTATTTCGGCTTTATAGAAGTAGCAGATCTTGAAAATCTCCAGAAAGGAGCCATAACTGTTGCAGGGCATAATATTACCAGGGTTGTAAGGGTGATTTCTATGTCTTCAGCCTATCAGGACAAATTAAAATTAGAGCAGATAATAGATATGTGGAGCCTTGCCGTGACAGAAAGAAATATGAGACTCCTTTATCTGAGACCACTGACTAAAGCTGTTGAAAAAATGACACCTCTCGAAAGTAATCTCTATTATCTGCAACTATGTAAGGAGACCATATTAGCGTCCGGATTTAAAACAGGAGGCACTGGAGGTATGAATTATTTCAATCCTCCTCTTATATTGAAATTTTTTTCAGGCCTTGGAGCCATATGTGCAGGTATTTTAATTCTTGCCCGTATTTTTCAGCTGCCTTTTAAATATTCACTTCTTACAGCTTCAGTATGTATTTTAGCTTTACTGGCAGGACTGGTTCTTGCTGGAAGTTTTATGTCAAAGATATGTGCACTTATGGCCGGTATTATTTTTCCTCTTTTTGCCATAATATTTGGTTTCCCCGGACTTTTTTCCACTGTTAAATCTTCGGGAAAAAATCATGTGCTTTTGGCTCTGAAAACAGTCTGGATTGTTACCTTTATTACTATTACAGGTTCTATTATTACAATGAGTATGGTATCCACTACAAAATTTTTCCTTACCGTAGAGCGTTTCAAAGGTGTAAAATTTATTATGACCGTTCCCATATTGTTAATAATTATTTTTTATATATATTCCCTTGCTGAAGGAAATAAATGGCAGAATTTTTTAAAAAAAATCAGAACTTTTTTAGAGAAACCTGTTTATTTATGGCATATATGTGCTGTTTTTATTGTAGTTCTGGGAGGAGCTTTTTACCTGCTCCGTACAGGTAATACTACAGTCATTCCTGTATCTGATTTTGAAAGATACGTTCGTTCTTTACTCGATACAATGTTAATAGTGAGACCAAGATTTAAGGATTTTCTTATAGGTGAACCTGCACTGTTTTTGGCTGCCTATTTGTGGAGTAAAGGCCGTTATGACTATTTATGGATTTTTCTGGCTCTGGCCTGCATGGGACAGGCCAATATTATGGATACTTTTGCCCATCTTCACACACCTCTTCTGGTATCGCTGCTCCGGGTCTTTCATGGTCTGTGGATAGGTTCCTGTACAGGATTTTTTGTTATATTACTTTATAATATATGTTTTCGAGGAGTTACTGGATATGAAAAAAAATGATATTCTCCTGTCAGGTTATTATGGTTTCAAAAATACAGGAGATGAAGCCATTCTGGCTTCTATCCTTGATGCTTTGAAAAATATTGAACCTGAATTGAATATTAAGATATTATCTGTTAATCCGTCTCTTACGGAGAAAGAACATAATACACCTTCAGTACACCGTTACAGAACTGAAATGTTTTATGCCCTCCTGGAAAGCAGAATGCTCATAAGCGGTGGAGGCGGTTTGTTGCAGGACAGTACAAGCATAAGGAGTCCTCTTTATTATCTTGCCATGGTACTGCTTGCAAAATTAACAGGTAAAAAAGTTATGTTTTATGCACAGGGTATTGGCCCTTTAAAAACTTTTACAGGAAGAACTCTTACTTCTTATATAGCAAATATAGTGGATTATATAACGGTAAGGGATGAAAAATCTGCACAGATACTGAAAGAACTCGGTGTATGTAAACCACCTGTTGAGATTACGACAGATCCGGTGTTTGCCATGAAACCTGCCTGTGAACCTGATATTCTGAGTGCTTTTACTGCAGAAAATATACCTGTTGAAGGTAACAGGTGGATTGGCCTTTCTGTAAGAGACTGGAACAGTTCTGTTGATTATTTGAATATTATTTCCCGTTCTGTTGATAGACTGTCTGAAAAATTCTCCTGTAAAATTCTTCTTATACCCATGCATTATCCTGACGATCTACTTGTTTCCAGAAGAATAAAAAATACTATAAAAAATTCCGTTTATATTGTTTCCGGTGAATATTCTCCCAGAGTTCTTATGGGAATGCTCGGGAAGGTGAATATCCTTATTGCCATGAGGCTTCATGCAGTTATTATGTCTTCTGTTCTGGCTGTTCCATCGGTACCTTTAGCATATGATCCGAAAATAGCAAATATATCGGAACAGCTTGGTTTGAAATATCTGTCTCTTGAGAAAATAAATGAAGATAATTTATATGATATGGCTCGAAATCTGGTAGAAAATCATGAAAAAATTTCCTCACTCCTTACGGAAAAAACAGAAATTCTTAAAATTAAGGCTCTGCGTAATGCAGAGATTGTAAAGGAAATTTTAAGAAAATCGTGATATTTTAATTGTGACGCGTAACGCGTGACGGATGGTTTGTGATGCATAATGCGTATCAACTCACTCTTCACTTTTCACTACTCACTATTAAAAAACTCTTGTTAAGCTTTTATCAACATGTTATAATAACAATCTATAACTTTGAGATTAATTTTTTACAGGTGTATATTTTTATGGAAGAAAGTAGCTATGATTACAGCTCTCTCAAAAAAGCTATAGAATTGAAGTTAAGAAAAGCCCTTGATGCTCAAAAAAATATAGAAACTTCTAAACCCGGTGCGACAATTCCTCATAAATTACAACCTAAGGTAGGTTTTCTGGATAGTAAAACCGGTAATCTTCCATCTACATTGAGTAAGACAGTTGATTTAAGCAGTGGTGCACTTTCCGGAAATAATATGGAACAGGTTAACTGGTTTGATGTTTTGAAAAAATCTGTCGTTTATGAAGAAAGGAAAGAAGCTATCAGAGGGATAAGTAAATTGAACAGCCCTGCTGTTGTTAATACATTGCTTTTTGTACTGTTGAACGATGAAAATAAAGATTTAAGACTTGAGGCAGTAGAAGCCCTTGTAAAGTTAAAAGATAAGAAGATTTTAGACGGTTTACTGAAAGGTATGAAAATTGAGAAAGATTATGAAGTCCGCAAACGTATAGCCTGGGCCTACAGTCAGATTAAATATAAGTGAGAAGTGAAGAGTGAAAAGTGAGTAGTGAAGAGCAGGAGCGAACCGTGTTCGCCCGGTGAGTGGTGAAACCACGCATTACACATCACCCGTCAAATGGTCTCCATAATAATTAAAAAAATTTAATTTATTTTTAATTTATTTTTAATCTCTAAAGTATAAAATCTTGTAAGCTTTGAAAAATTGGATTATAATATATTTTTTTCAGTTGAGAACTGAAAGCTGAAAGCTGAAAGCTGAAAGCTATATAAGAAAGGAGGTCTTACTGGTTATTACCAGAGAAAAAGATGATAGAAGTTGAAAATTTAACAAAAAGGTACGGTGATTTTTTAGCAGTCGATAAGTTGACTTTTTCTGTGGATAAAGGAGAAATACTTGGTTTTCTTGGATTAAATGCTGCAGGTAAAACTACTACCATGAGAATGTTAACCTGTTATTTTCCTCCCACAGAGGGCAGTGCAAAGGTATGCGGTCACGATGTATTTGACGAATCGATCAGGGTAAGAGAAAAAGTTGGCTATATGCCTGAAAGGGTTCCTCTTTACAACAATATGACAGTAGGTGATTACCTGGATTTTGTTGCAGACATAAAAAGACTGGATTTTCGTAAAAAATCTGAAAGACTTGATTATGTATTCAGCAGATGCGGACTCGAAGATGCAAAGGATAAATTAATAAGAAAACTTTCCAAAGGATACAGACAGAGAGTGGGACTTGCCCAGGCTCTTATCCATGATCCTCAGGTACTTATCCTTGACGAACCCACATCAGGACTTGACCCAAGGCAGATCAGAGAGGTGAGAGATTTAATAAAGAGTTTTAAAGGTGAAAGAACTATTATACTGAGTACTCATATCTTATCAGAAGTAAGTCAGGTATGTTCCCGGGTAATCATAATAAATCAGGGAAAACTTGTCGCCATCGATACTCCGGAAAATCTGAGTGAACGTTTTGATAAAATGAGAGGTTACAGGGAAATTTCCCTCAAAATACGGGAATCTAATAAAGATGAAGTAGTAAAAACACTCAGAGGTGTAAAAGGTGTTCATGAGGTTATTATGGGAAAAACAGATAGAGACACAGGAGAATATACATTGAAAACAGAGGTTAAAGATGAAATCCCCGAATCTGTTTCATCACTCGTGATAGAAAAGAAATGGGGACTCATATCCATACATCCTGAACATATGAATCTTGAAGATGTGTTCCTGAAACTTACCCTCGACGATAGTAATAAACAGAAGGAAGGTGTGGCAAATTGAGAGTTGTCCTTGCTATTATAAAAAAAGAATTGAAGGCTTATTTTGCTTCTCCCATAGCCTATGCAGTTATGGCAGTTTTTCTATTTATAATAGGTTTTTATTTCTTTGCATTGATACAGAGATTTTCTGAAATGACCTGGGCCATGAGAGCACAGCAACAGTATCAGTTCGGAATGCAGAATTTGAATATAAATGAAGAGGTTGTAAGACCTTTTTTCAGTATTATTCTTACTATTTCATTGTTTATTATGCCTGTATTGACAATGAGGCTTTTCTCGGAAGAGATGGAAACAGGTACTCTGGAACTACTGTTTACTTCACCTGTTACGGAAATACAGCTCATATGTGGTAAATATCTTTCATCTGTTATTTTCTATCTTATGATGGTATTGTTTACAGTGCCCCATATGCTTATCCTGTTTAAACTGAGTAAACCTGATACAGGGACAGTTCTATCAGGCTATGCGGGGCTTATCCTTGTGGGGCTTACTTTTCTTGCTATAGGCCTTTTTCTTTCTTCTCTGACGAAAAATCAGATTGTAGCAGCAATTTTAAGTTTCGGTGTTTTATTAATTTTAGGCATAGTGTCATGGGCTTCTAATTTTTCAGATCCCACTACAGGAAAAATATTGAGTTATTTATCCATATTCGGTCATTTTGAGGATTTTTCAAAAGGGGTTTTTGATACGAAACATCTCATATATTATTTGAGTTTTTCTTTTGGCGGCCTCTTTTTAACTTATACTTCTCTTGACTCATTGAAATGGAGGGGATAAAAGTGAAGAAAAATTGTCTTCCTATATCGATATTACTTTTAGTTCTGGTCATAGCAGGCTATTTTGTCTGGACCACTTATTATTCCACAGTTGAACCTGTGTATATAGTACCTGTCTTCTTCGTATTTTTAATTGCTTCCCTGGTATTTCTTGTTATGTGGATAAAACAGAATACAAGTGCCAGAATTTTTGCTCATGGAACAAATACTGTAGTTATGATAATTGCATTAATAGGTGTTCTTGCTTTAATTAACTATATAAGCAGTAAACACAGTTATCGTAAAGATTTTACCCTTAACAAGACTTTCAGTCTTTCCGATCAGACGGAAAAGATTTTGAAGGGTCTCAATCAAAATATTATGATTTATGCTTTTTATCAGGACGGAGACAGCGGTTCTCGTGAGCAATTTAAAGATCTTATGGAAGAATATATGCACCTGAGTTCAAAGGTCAATTATAAGATTATAGATCCTGTGAAAAACCCGAATAAAGCTATAGAATATGGTGTTAAACAACTTAATACTGTTATTCTTGAAGTTTCTCCCGATAAAAGAGAAAAACTTAATGAAAAGGTTTCCGAACAGGCTTTAACCAATGCCATACTTAAGCTTACTAAAAGCGGCAGTAATAAAGTAGTTTATTTCTTAAAAGGCCATACAAAGGGCAACAGTGATGATTTTTCCCTTGTTAAAGAGGCTCTGAAAAAAGAAACATATGAAGTTAAAGATCTTATGCTCCTTCAGGATCAACTTATACCTGCCGACTGTAATATCATTATCATTCCCGGTGCCGATACTGCTCTGGAAAAGCCGGAATTAGATGCCATTAATGGTTATCTTAAAAACGGCGGGAAACTTATGGTTATGGTAGATCCCATGAAACCTGACCTGGTACAGTTTCTCTCTCAGTGGAATATAAGAGTAGAAAATGATCTTGTACTGGATGTCAGCGGTATAGGGCAGCAGATTTTTGGCACAAGTGCATCTATGCCTCTTGCAGTAGATTATCCTGAGCATGACATAACAAAAGATATGAAGGGTATGGCTACTATATATCCTCTTGCCAGATCTATCAGCGTAATTCCAGATGCAAGTCCGAAGCAGGGCAGTTCTGCCGATGTTATTATAAACAGTCTTCCTCAGAGCTGGTCCTACCGTGGAAAACTTGATAAATTGACAGAACTGAAACCTGATCCGTCAAGAGATGTAAAGGGACCTATCTCAATGGGAGTAGCTGTTAAGATACCGGTTGAAGAAGAGAAAAAAGATGCCTCTGCTCTTCCTATGGAGGAAAAGAAATCTGTTAAGGAAACAAGGATTGTAGTGGTCGGCAATTCAAGTTTTATAGGTAATAAATATCTTGATTTTCAGGGCAACAGTGATATGTTC